>NZ_JBVHLU010000006.1:0-103842 GCF_055558835.1 Embleya sp. NPDC025285 | reverse complement strand
TTGTGGTGTGCGGGTGGCTTGCGGTGCGTAGTCCTGGGGCGTCGGGCGGGCCGTCCACCGGGTTTTGGGGCTCCAGGGGGAGTCGTGGCCGTGGGTGTCGCGGATTCGGACGGTCCAGTAGTAGGTCGCGCCCGGTTCGTAGCGGAAGCCCGATGGGCGGATGCCCGTATGTCGGGTGGAGTGGACCAGGCCGCTGTCCCAGGCGTTCGGGTCCACGCCGCCGCGGGTGATCGTGTCGACGGCGTAGGGATCGGTCGAGACGACCAGGCGGTAGCCGGCCTGAGGAGGGGTCCTCCCGACCGGGCGTAACGTCCAGCCGATCCCGCCGGTGTCCCCGTTCGGGTCGTACGGCAGCGCCTCCACCGTCGGTGCGACGTCGGATGCGGCGGTCCGGCCGTGGGTCGTGCAGCCGAGCAGGCCGGCCGCCAGGGTTCCCGCGAACGCCACGCGCCCCAACTGCCCCATGCGTCGTGCGGGCCTCACGAGCACCCCTGTCCCCGGTGACGGATGATCACCGCGACCCTAGGGATGTGACACGCGTCACCGGAAGCCGGGCGGCCCGGCGCCCGGACCGCCCGCGGCGACGCGCGGGGATCGGCGGTATCCGGGTTGCGTGCGGGCGCGGGGCCGGGAGCAGGCAGGATAGACGGGTGACTCTCATCGATCTGCTCCCCGCCGAGGCCGACCCCGACGCCCTGTACGAAGCCTTCGCGGCGTACGCGGAAGAGCGCGGCCTCACCCTGTATCCCGCGCAGGAAGAGGCGCTGATCGAGCTGGTCTCGGGCAACAACGTGATCCTGAATACGCCGACCGGCTCGGGGAAGAGCCTGGTCGCCGCCGGCGGGCACTTCGCGGCGATGGCCCGCAAGGAGCGCAGCTTCTACACCGCGCCGATCAAGGCGCTGGTCTCGGAGAAGTTCTTCGACCTGGTGGCCCAGTTCGGCACCGAGAACGTCGGCATGATGACCGGCGACGCCTCGGTCAACGCGACCGCGCCGATCATCTGCTGTACCGCCGAGGTGCTGGCCAACATCGCGCTGCGCGACGGCGCGGACGCGGACGTCGGCTTCGTGGTGATGGACGAGTTCCACTATTACGGCGACCCGGATCGGGGCTGGGCCTGGCAGATCCCGCTGATCGAACTGCCGAAGGCGCAGTTCCTGCTGATGTCCGCGACGCTCGGCGACATGGACCGCTTCCGGAGCGACCTCAAGCGGCGCACCGGTCGGACCACCGCGATCGTCAAGTCGGCCACCCGCCCGGTCCCGCTGTACTTCTCCTATCGGGTCACTCCGCTGCACGAGACCATCGAGGAGCTGCTGACCACGCGTGAGGCGCCGATCTACATCGTGCACTTCACCCAGGCGTCGGCGGTCGAGCGGGCCCAGTCGCTGATGAGCATCAACATGTGCACGCGCGCGGAGAAGGACCAGATCGCGTCGGTGATCGGCGGTTTCCGGTTCACCACCAAGTTCGGCCGGCAGCTCTCGCGGTGGGTGCGGCACGGGATCGGTGTGCACCACGCGGGCATGCTGCCCAAGTACCGCCGGCTGGTGGAGCGCCTGGCCCAGGCCGGTCTGCTCAAGGTGATCTGCGGTACGGACACGCTGGGCGTCGGGGTCAACGTGCCGATCCGCACGGTGTTGTTCACCGCGTTGTCCAAGTACGACGGCCAGCGGGTGCGCCGGCTGCGGGCGCGCGAGTTCCACCAGATCGCCGGGCGGGCCGGGCGGGCCGGCTTCGACACGGTGGGCAACGTGGTCGCGCAGGCCCCCGAGTACGAGATCGAGAACATCAAGGCGCTGGCCAAGGCCGGGGACGACCCGAAGAAGCGCCGCAAGGTGGTCCGCAAGAAGGCCCCCGAGGGCTTCGTCGGCTGGAACGAGGAGACCTACACCAGGCTCCAGGAGGCCGAGCCGGAGCCGTTGGCGTCGCGCTTCCGGGTCACCCACGCGATGCTGCTCGCGGTGATCAACCGGCCCGGCAACGCGTTCGAGGCGATGCGGCACCTGCTCACCGACAACGACGAGCCGCGCGCCCAACAGTTGCGGCACATCCGGCAGGCCATCGCGATCTATCGCTCGCTTTTGGACGGCGGCGTGGTGGAGAAGCTCGCCGAGGCGGACGAGGAGGGCCGGACCGTCCGCCTCACCGTGGACCTCCAAGCCGACTTCGCGCTCAACCAGCCGCTGTCCACCTTCGCGCTGGCCGCGTTCGACCTGCTCGACCCGGAGGCACCGACCTACGCGCTGGACGTGCTCTCGGTGGTCGAGGCCACGCTCGACGATCCGCGCCAGATCCTCGCCGCGCAGCTCAACAAGGCCAAGGGCGAGGCGGTCGGGCAGATGAAGGCGGACGGGATCGAGTACGAGGAGCGGATGGAGCGCCTCGCCGACATCCAATACCCGCGCCCGCTAGAGGAGTTGCTCGAACACGCCTACGCGATCTACATGCGCAGCCACCCTTGGGTCGGTGACCACCCGCTGTCGCCCAAGTCGATCGTGCGGGACATGTACGAGCGGGCGATGACCTTCGGCGACTACGTCGGCTGGTACGAACTCGCGCGCACCGAGGGCATCGTGCTGCGCTACCTGGCGAGCGCCTACAAGGCGCTCAACCAGACCGTGCCGGACGACGCGAAGAACGAGGACCTGCACGATCTGATCGCGTGGCTGGGCGAGTTGGTCCGCCAGGTCGACTCCAGCCTGCTCGACGAGTGGGAGAAGCTGGCCAATCCGGACGCGACCCAGGAGGAACTCGACGACATCGAGGGCCGCACCACGCCGGTCACCGCGAACGAGCGGGCGTTTCGGGTGCTGGTGCGCAACGCGCTCTTTCGTCGGGTGGAACTCGCGGCGTTGCGGCGCTACTTCCAGCTCGGCGAGCTGTCCGAGCAGGAGGGCGACGGCAACTGGGACGCGGAGCGCTGGCAGGACGCGCTGGAGGGTTATTGGGACGAGCACGACTCGATCGGCACCGGTCCCGACGCGCGCGGCCCCAAGCTCATGCAGATCACCAAGGAGGACTCCGCGTGGCGGGTCCGCCAGGTGTTCGACGACCCGGCCCAGGACCACGACTGGGGGATCACCGCCGAGGTGGACCTGACCGAGTCGGACGAGACCGGGCGCGCGGTGTTGCGGGTGGTCGCGGTCGACCGGATGTGAACCCGGGGCCCGGCGTTGGGGCAGACTGGGCCCATGACGAAGAAGCGGTCCACCGTCGACGCACACGGTTCGATCCTGTCCTGGCGCTCGCACAACTCGGTGTTGTCGATCGCGTCGGAAGGCTCGGTGTTGTCGATCGGGTCGGTGGGTTCGGTGTTGTCGGTGGGCTCGGTCGGCTCCGCGCTGTCCCTCGGCTCGATCGGCTCGGCGCTCTCCGCCGCGTCGATCGGCTCCTACCTGGGGGCGGCATCGGCGTTCTCGGCCCAGTCGGTGTGGTCCGCCTTCTCGATCCAGTCCAGCGGCGCCGTCTTCGACCACCACAACGCCCGAAAGCTCGCCGCCCGCCGAGCGCTCCTGCCGGCGAGCGCCGCGATCGCCGGCCTCGCCACGGCGGCAATCCTGGTCCGCCGATCGCGCTGACCCCCTCGGCCGTACGCGCCGGCCCGGCCGCTCCTGAGCGCCGGCCGTACGCGGACGCGGCCGAAAGGAGCCCGACCGGCGAGTCGGCTCAGTCCGCGTCGAGGCCCTCGGCCGGTTGGGTGCCGGGGCGGAAGGGCATGCTGCCGGTTCGTTTGGTGCCGGCGAACGCGGTGAGGTCGTAGGCCGTTTCGGCGTGTACCGCCAGATCCAGGCCCAGTTGTTCGTGGTCGGCGTGGGCGCGGAAGCCGATGGTGCGGTCGATCGCCTTGGCGATCGTGTACGTGACGCCGAAGGAGAACGCGGAGACCACCACGATCGCCACCAACTGCTTGCCGAGCAGCGCGGCGCCGCCGCCGTGCAGCAGGCCCTCCGGGCCGCCGGTGACGTCCTTGGCCGCGAACAGGCCGATCAGCAGCGTGCCGACCACGCCGCCGACGTAGTGCACGCCGACCACGTCGAGCGAGTCGTCGTAGCCGAAGCGGTGCTTCCAGCCCACCGCGAAGCTGCACAGGACACCCGCCGCCAGGCCGATCACCAGTGCGCCGGGCAGGTCCACCACGCCGCAGGCCGGGGTGATCGCGACCAGGCCGGCGACCGCGCCGGAGGCGGCGCCGAGCGTGGTGGCGTGTCCGTCCCGGCGCTTCTCCACCGCGAGCCAGCCGATCAGCGCGGTGCACCCGGCCGCCTGCGTGTTCACCAGTGCCTGTGCGGCCAGGCCGTTCGCGCCCAGCGCCGAGCCGCCGTTGAAGCCGAACCAGCCGAACCACAGCAGACCCGCGCCGAGCACCACGAGCGGCAGGTTGTGCGGTCGCATCGGATCCCGCTTGAAGCCGATCCGGGGGCCGAGCACCAGGGCCACCGCCATGCCCGCGGCGCCGCAGTTGATCTCGACCACCAGGCCGCCCGCGAAGTCGAGCGCGCCGAGCCGGTGCGCGATCCACCCGTTCGGCCCCCACACCCAGTGCGCGAGCGGTACGTACACGCACAGCACCCACACCGCGCAGAAGAGCACCCACGCCTTGAACCGGGTGCGGTCCGCGATCGCCCCGGAGATCAGTGCCACGGTCAGGATCGCGAAGGTCAACTGGAAGGCCATGAACAGCAGCTCGGGCACCGTGCCGTGCAGGTCGGTGGGCTTGATGCCGGCCATGAACGGCTTGTCGAGCGCGCCGAGCAGTCCGCCGCCCAGATCGTCGCCGAACGCCAGGCCGTAGCCGAAGGCGATCCACACCACGGTCACCACGGCGATCGCCACGAAGCTCATCATCAGCATGTTCAGCACGCTCTTGGCCCGGACCATGCCGCCGTAGAAGATCGCCAGGGCGGGGGTCATCAGCAGCACGAGCGCGGTGGCCACGAGCAGCCACGCGGTGTCTCCGGCGTTCAGGGCGTCGGTCGCGACGGTCATGCGGCTCCCTCGTGGGCCTGATCTGGTCTCAGGTCAGGGTGGGCAGGCCGAGTTTCCTGGCGTATACCTCGGTGTTACGCGCGGGTTAAGGAACCCGCCCCGTGTTACGCGCGCATTGCCCGACGATGAGCGAGTGCGCACGCGGTGAGCGGGTCGACACGTACGTGAAACACGACCCGCCCGGCGGGGCGAGTGCCCGATCGGCGCCCGGCCTACTCCGGTACCCGGCCGCCCGAGCGGCGGGTCACCAGCCGCGCGACCGAGCCCAATCGTTCGCCGTGGGCCATCACCTGACGGCCCGTCACGCCCTTGAGCCCGTTCAGGGTGAGAGCGACCGCGACCCGGCCGGCGGCGTCGAAGACCGGGGCGACCAGGGTCGAGATGTCGTAGACGGTGTCCGGGTCCACCGCGATCAGCTCGTACTCCTCCTCGCCCAGCGCGGCGGCCAACTCGGCCAACCGGTCACGCAGCAGCGCGGCCTCGCGCGGATGTTCGGCCATACGCTCCAGCGTGCCGCCGATCCGGGTCCGGGTCGGGCTGTCCAGGGTGATCGAGTACCCGCGCTCGCGGACCGCGGCCAGGGTGGGCGGCAGATGCACCCGGGCCGTACCGCGCACACGCTCGTCCAGCCGGTCCAACCACGCGTCGACCTCGGCCGGCGCCGACCACGCGTGGAAGACCTGGCCGAGCGGCGGCACCATGCGCAACCGCTGACCGACCCGGACGTCGGCCGAGGCCAACTGCGGCCGGCCCTCCACGGCCAGGATGACGATCTCGTCACCCACCGCGACGCTGGCGATCAGCTCGGTGGCGAACTCGTCGGCCAGCCCGCCCATCTCGGCCCGGGCCAGGTCCACCGCCCGATTGCCGCGCAGCGCCGCGTCGCCGAGCGCGACCAGGGCCGGGCCCAGCTCGTAGGTCTTGCGGCGCGGATGCCGGACCAGGTAGCCGGCGTCCTCCAGGGCCTGAAGCACCGACAGGGCGGACGCGAGGTTGATGCCCAGGGCGGAGTGCAGCTCGGACAGCGTGTAGGCGTCGCCCGGGTGGGCGGCGAAGAAGTTCAGGATCTCCACCGCGCGACCGGCGGCGAGGGCGGGACGGACCATGACGGCGACTTTCCGACCCGGCGGGCACCTTGTGGCCGGTACCTGGGCGGGTCACACTCGGGACCACGGAATACGGGATTCGAAAACATTTTTCAGCATATCGAAAATGGGGTGCTCCGATGAAGCTCGACGTGCTCTACGAAGTGGACGTGCCGCGCCCGTGGCACGGTGAACACCCCTACGGCCAGCGGCGCGAGGAGCAGCGCGCGTATCGCGAGGCGATCGAGCAGATCCGGCTGGCCGACCGGGTCGGGTTCCACACCGTCTGGGCGGTCGAGCACCACTTTCGCGAGGGCCGCTCGCACATGCCCGCCTCGGAGGTCTTCCTGGGCCACCTGGCCGGGATCACCGAGCGGATCCGGATGGGCTTCGGCGTCACGCTGACCCCGTTCGGCTTCACCCCGCCGCAGCGGATCGCGGAGAAGGTCGCGACCGTGGACATCCTGTCCGGCGGCCGGGTCGAGTGGGGCACCGGCCGCTCCACCCCGATGGAGCAGACCGCGTTCGGCGTGGACATCGCCAAGTCCCGGGACGACTGGCGCGAGGCGATCGAGATCGTCACCGGCATGTGGCGCGAGGAGTACTTCGAGTACGAGTCGGAGCGGTTCTCCTTCCCGCGCCGGATGGTCACCCCCAAGCCGTTCCAGGACCCGCACCCACCGTGCTGGATGGCAGCCACCTCGCAGGGTTCGGCGGAGATCGCCGGTCGCAACGGGCTGGGCATGTTGTCCTTCTCGATCATGCAGCCGTTGGAGACGATGGCCGCCCAGGTCGCCGCCTACCGCGCGGCGGCGGCGAACCCGACCCCGCTCACCGACGTGACCACGAACAAGGTCGCGGCCTACACGCTGGTGCACACCACCGGGAGCAAGCAGGTCGACCGGCGGGTCTGGGACTCGGTCGCGTGGTGGTACAAGAACCTGGCCATGTTCACCCTCGAATGGGAACTGCCGCACCTGTCCCCGGCCGAGCAGGACAAGACCTTCCCGCTGCTCAAGCCGATGTTCGAGGGCAACGTCCCGGTGGAGACCTTCGACGCGGCGGACATGATCGTGATCGGTGACGTGGAGACCTGCGTACGCAAGATGAAGCGCTACGCGGACCTGGGGGTGGACGAACTGATCTGCTACGTCCAGTGGGGCTTCCTGGAACACCAGGACATCCTGCGGACGATCGAAATCCTCGGCAAAGAGGTCATTCCGGAACTGGAGAAGTATCAGCCAAACAAATAGTGGGCACAGTCGGTCGGTTACTGATAATCCTTGGCGCCGTGACCACCTCCATATACGCGTCGCGCCTGCGACGCATCGCTCCCGTCGGCCTCGCCCTCGTGCTGGCCGCCGGGTGCGGCGGCTCCGGCGGCGGAGCCGAGTCGAAGACCGAGCGGCGGCCCACCGCCGCGCCTTCGCCCACCGGTACCGCCACCGCGAGCACCCCGACGGCCAAGCCGATCGGTGCGGACGACCCGGCGCTCAAGGAGTTCTACGGCCGGAAGCCGGCCTGGGCAAAGTGCGCCGACGACAAGGCCACCAAGGCGGACGAAAGCCTGCTGGAGTGCGCGAAGTTGCGGGTGCCGCTGGACTACGCGAATCCGGCGGCCGAGGCGATCGAGGTGCAGGCGTACCGCAAGAAGGCCACGGGGGAGCGGCTGGGCGTGCTGGCCGTCGACCCCGGCGGCCCGGGATCGGGCGTGCTGCGCATGGTGGCCGGGTTCGGGCAACGCCCGGCGCTCGCCGAACGCTACGACGTGGTCGGCATCGACCCGCGCGGCACCGGTGACAGCAACCCGGTCACCTGCGTCGACAACGCCGGCATCGACCGGCTGCGCGGCCTCGACCCGACCCCGGACGACGCGGCCGAACTGGCCTCGATCTCGGCGTTCTACGCGGAGTTCGCCGACGGCTGCACCGCGCGCGGCGGCAAGCTGCTCGCGCACCTGGGCACCCGGGAGGTGGTGGGCGACCTCGACGTCCTGCGCGGTGCGCTGGGCGAGGACAAGCTCAACTACTTCGGCTACTCCTACGGCACCTTCCTCGGCGCCGTGTACCTGGAGACGTTCCCGGGCCACAGCGGCCGGATGGTGCTGGACGCGCCGATGAACCCTGCACTGGACCGGGTCGCGGCCGCGCGCAGCCAGGCCCGCGGCTTCGAACAGACCTTCCGGGCCTTCCTGGCCGACTGCCTGAAGCAGTCGGACTGCCCGTTCGACGGCACGGTCGACGAAGCGGTGCGCACCCTCGCCGACCGGCTGCACAAGCTGGGCGAGAAGCCCTTCAAGGCCGCGGGCGGTCGCACCATCGGCGAGGGTGAGGCCGTCAACGCGATCTCCCAGGCGGTCTACAGCGAACAGGCCTGGAAGGACCTGCGCGCGACCCTGGCGATCTACCTGGGCGACGACGCGCGCCGGGCCGCCTCGGCCACCGACTACTGGCTGGGCCGCGAGGAGGACGGCTCCTACCCGCGCGACCACGCCGCGGCCAATGTGACGATCAACTGTGCCGACGGACGGCAGTTGACCATCGCCGAGGCCGACGCGCTGGCCAAGGAACTGGCCGACCCGCTGCCGATCACCGGACCCGGCGTGGCCTGGTCCTTCGCCGCGCAGTGCCGACCGGCCGGCGCCGATCGGGCCCGCCCGATCAGCGCGCCGACCGCGCCGCCGGTGCTGATCGTCGGTTCCACGGGCGACCCGGCGACGCCGTACGAGCAGGCCCAGGCGCTCACCCCGCAACTGCCCGGCGCGGTCCTGCTCACCCGCGAGGCCAACGGGCACGGCTCCTACAACCGCGGGAACACGTGCGTGGACACCGCGGTGGAGACCTACCTGATCAAGGGCGAACTGCCGGCGGCCGGTACACGCTGCACGTGACCCGGGCGGACATCCGTCGAAACCGTCGGTGCCGCACGATGTCGAGCGGGCTCGCACACCGCGCCCCGGATTGCGCGCTCTGCCCGGCACGTTCCACCGGCGCGTTGTACGGTCCGTGAGTGACAGTCACATCCCTGGTTCCCTGGCCCGCCGACTACCCCGGCGACTACGCGGTCGTCGACGTCGAGACCACCGGGCTGCGAAGTTCGGATCGCATCGTCTCGGTCGCCGTGGAGTTACTCGACCGAGCCGGTACGGTGACCGACCGCTGGTCGACGCTGGTGGACCCGCGACGCGATCCCGGACCGGTGCACATCCACGGCCTGACCCCGGAACGGCTCGCGGGCGCGCCCACGTTCGACCGGATCGCCGACGACCTGGCCGAGTACCTCGCCGGACGAGTCCTGGTCGCGCACAACGCGCCGTTCGACTGGGGCATGTTGACCGCGGAGTTCGGCCGTCTGGACACGCCGTGGCCGATGCGGCGGCGGTTGTGCACGATGGCGCTGGCCCGGCACCTGGAACTGCCGATCGGCGACTACCGACTGGCCACCCTCGCGGCGCACTACCGGGTGCGGCAACTGCGCGCGCACGACGCGGTGGACGACGCCCGGGTGCTCGGCGAGATCTTCCGGTACAGCCTGCACGAAGCGGCGGGCGCCGGCCTGCCGCTGCCGCTGACCGTGCCGGACGCCGGCTCCGGGCTGCGCCGCGCCGCCGCCGCCCGCACGCGCCGTCCCGAGCGGTCGGTGTCGGCCAAGGCGCCCTGCCCGTGGACGAATCCGGGCCGGCTCGACCTCGGGGTGGGGCTGATCCAGGGCATGCGGGTGGCGTTCACCGGCGGGGGCGGCCGATCGCGCGAGGAGTCGGAGCGGCGGGCGACCGAGGCCGGTCTGTACGTGGCGACCTCGGTCAGCGGGAAGACCTCGGTGCTGGTGACCGACGACGCGGGCAGCGGCAGCGGCAAGAACCGCAAGGCCGCGCAACTGGGTACACCGGTGATCGACGAGGCCACGTTCGCGCGCTTGTTGGCGCGGGTGTCGCCGGGCACGGCGGTGGCCCGCCCGACGGCGGCGCCGGTGGTCGCGCCGGCGGTGCTTCCGGCGCCCCGTACGGAGCCCGACCCGGAGCCCGAGACGGATCGCGGGCCGGCATCCGTGGCCGGCGCGGCCGGTGCGATCCAGGCGCCCGTCCCGGCCGAGGCGCCGAGCGCGCCCCCGTCGGGCCCGGCCCCGGTCGCTCCGCCGCGCGTCCCCATTCGCCCGACGGTGCGTCAGGTCCTGGTCCTCCAGGGCCGGGACGAGCACGGCGAGGGCGGCCGGGTGCGCCAACTCGTCCTCGACTCCGGCGCTCGGCTCCGGATCAACCTCACCTCGACCGTGGACACCGTGGTGGTGCTGCCCGGCGCGGCGACCGATCCCCGGATCGCCCGGGCGCGGGCGTTCGGCGCGGTGTGCCTGACCGAGGCGCAATGGCACGCCTCACTCGCCGACGCGCCCGAGTCCGGCCCCCGAGCCGAGCCCGGGGCCGGCCCGGCCGGTAGGGGCGACAACCTCCCGCGCGGCGGCACCGTGCAACTGCCCGGCGGCGCCGACCCGGGCCGGTGGACGCTGAACGCGTCCTGGGCCTGGGAGCGCCCGGACGAGGACATCGACATCGTGGCCTTTCTGCTCGACGAGCACGAACGGGTACGCGGCGACGCCGATTTCGTGTTCTGGAACCAACCGGCCACCCCGTCGGAGACGGTCGCCCTCGACGCGTCCGGCCCGGCCGAGCAGACGGTCACGCTCGAACTGGATGCGCTGCCACGTGACGTACGTCGCGTCGTCATCGCGGCCTCGGTCGACGGAGCGAGCACATTCGCGGCGGTCGGGCCGATCGAGATCGACGTGGCGCCTTTCCAGGCCACCTCGTTCGTCCGCTCGGTGCTCGACGCCGCCACCGTCGAACGGGTGTTGCTGCTGGGCACGTTCTACCGCCACGGCGCCGGCTGGAAGTTCCGTACGGAGGGCCAGGGCTACGAGTTCGACCTCGCCGCACTGGCAGGCTCGTTCGGCGTGGAGATCGCCTGAGACCCGTTGCCGACCGGCCGCTGGGGGGAGTGCGATTCGGTACCCGGGCGGCGGAGTGGTTTGCTTGACCCGGCCGACAGCAATCGAGGGCAAGGAGTGGTCATGGCGCAGGTCAGGGCAACCGCACAGACGACTGTGGCGGCGAAACCGGAAACGGTTTTCGCGGCCGTCGCCGATTACGCGGACGTGCGGCCCAAGCTGCTCACCGAGCACTTCTCGGAGTACGACGTGCGCGAGGGCGGCAAGGGCGCCGGCACGGTGGCGCACTGGCGGCTGCAGGCCACGAGCAAGCGGTCGCGAGACTGCCTGGTGACGGTCACCGAGCCGGCCCCCCTGACGCTGGTGGAGACCGACGCCAACTCGTCGATGGTCACCACGTGGACCGTGTCGCCGGCGGGCGCGGGCAGCCGGGTCGAGGTCGTCACGGTGTGGAACGGGGCGGGCGGCATCGGGGGCTTCTTCGAGAAGACCTTCGCGCCCGCCGGGCTCAAGCGGATCTACGACGGCGTGCTCGCGAAGCTGCCCGACGCGCTCTGATCGCGGGTTCCACGAGACGTGGGACGACGCCGGCCGGCCCCACCGCGAGGTGGAGCCGGCCGGCGTCGGGCCGATCGTTTTGGTGTGCGGCAGCGCTCAGGTGAGCAGCGAGCCCGCGCCGATGCCCAGGGCCGCGGCCGAGACCAGGCCGAAGAAGCCGACCCACACCGTCCCGGGGATCTTGGTCAGGTCGGCGAGCTGATCCGCGTCCGACCACGGCGCGCGGCCACGACCGCGCATTTGCTGAAGCTCGAAGACCGGCCGCACCCCGGACACCAGCAGGAACCACACCAGCAGGTACGCGAACGCCGCCTGGATCCGCGCACTGGCCAGCCAGGAGATCGCGAAGATCACCCCGCCGGTGGTCAGCAGCACCAGCGCGCCGAACCAGTTGCGTATCGCGATGAACATCAGCGCGAGCAGCACCAGCGCCACCCACAACACCATGGTGATGTGCGCGCCCGCGAGCAGCGCCGCACCACCCGCGCCCAGGATGGACGGCGTGATGTAGCCGGCCATCGCGGTGAAGATCATGCCCAGGCCCGTCGGCTTGCCCACCGACACGGTCACCCCGGAGGTGTCCGAGTGCAGTCGGATGCCGGACAATCGGCGCCCGCTGAGCAGCGCGACCATCGCGTGCCCGCCTTCGTGCGCGATCGTCACGACCGAGCGCAGCGGTCGCCAGGTCGGGCGGTACAGCACCACCACGACCGCGACCGCCCCGGTCACGAGCGCGAGCCAACTCGGCGGATCCGGTTGGGTTCCGACCACCCGGTCCCACAGGTCCTGCAACGACACCGTGTCGACGCTGCTCACGCCACCCCTCTCGTCTCACGTCCGCCCCCGCCCCGCCTCGAACGCTACCGCCCGCCGAGCCCTGCGGTTCGCGCCCGCCCCCGGCTCATCCCCGCGGTACGGCCCGCCGCGCCACGTGCTCGGTGTGCTCGACGTCGCGCGGCGCGGCCTTCGGGTCGAAGTCGTGCGCGCCGACCTCGACGCGCACACCGCCGCCGAGCACGAGCCGGTCGCGCGGGGCGAGCATCTCCTCCACGTCGACGGCCAACGGCCGACCGGGTTCGTGGCCGGCTCCGTTCCAGCGCTCGATCTCGGTGCCGTTGGCCGAACCCAGGTCGACCGCGAGCACCCGCTCACCGGCGCGTCCGGTCGCGAAGCGCAGCAGTAGGTGCTGCCGGCTGACGTAGCGCACCGCCTCGCCGAATCGGTGCTGCCGGGTGCCCAGGTTGTAGCCGTTCGCGATCCGGCCCCGGCCCAGGACCAGATTGATGCCCAACTCCAGCGGCAGGCGTTCGATCGACTCGCCGGTGGCGTGGTCGGCCAACTCCACCTGTCGGGTCGCCCGCCGGGGGCCCTGGGCCGCGAGCACACTCGCGCACTCCGGGCAGAGCGCCCGCGCGCCGACGTCCACGCGCGGCCACACCGGGATCAGGCCCGTCCACGTGCGCGCGTACGGACAGCGCGGTTCGATGCACCGCCACCGGGTGTTCAGGATCTCCGGGCCCGGGTGCGGCCGCGCGGACCCGTCGAGCCCTTCGACGTCTTCCTCCGGCGCGAGCGGTCGGAGCGGCTCGGGGTCGATGCCGCGCGGGACGAAGTGCACGCCGTGCTCGTCCTGGTGCCAGTGATGGAAACGTTCCGGGTGCGACCGGACCCACGGATGCCGAGCACGGAAGTCGAGGAAGAGGTCCCCGCTGAGCACGTGCAGCCCCTCGGCCTCGGCGCGTTCGAGCAGGAACGTGTCCGCGACCGCACGCACGCTCACCTCGCCCCGGGCCGCGCGGCGCGACAATTCGCTGCGGTCGGCCGCGTCCAGAGCCGGCAACAGCGCCTTGGCCACCACGAGTTCGACCCGGACGCCGGCACCGTGCCGGGCCCGCCACGCGCTCACGACCGCGTCGAGCCGGGCCGCAAAAGGCCCCTTCGCGCCGATCGGATGAAGCCCTTCGGAGTGACACACATCGGCCACATCCACGATCGCGTTCCACACACCGTCCCCCTGACCGAGCCCTCGTGCAATTCCTATCCGAAACCCGGTCGCCGCGCCGGGCTACACGCCCTAACGTGCGATCGTGATCGAGACCCTGGCCCTGTCCGCGCAAGCCACCACGACCGCAGACCTGTTGGCCCGCGCCGCCGTCGAGCGCGGCATGGCGGTCGCCGTGCTCGACGGTCCGCGGCCCGACCTGCGCGGATCGGCGGTCTACTACGGCGGACCCCGGTTCGCCGACACGGTGGCCGAGTCGCTGGACATAGCTTTGCTGGAGCCGGCCGACCACTGGCTGACCACGCTGGACGAGCGCTGGACCCGGCGGGCGATCACGCGGACGACCATGGCCGAGGCGCGGCGGCTGCGCGTGCCGGCTTTCGTCAAGCCGCCGAGCGACAAGTCGTTCGAGGCGGCCGTGTACGCCGACGGCACCCGACTGCCGCCCGCCGTTCCCGGCGAAACCCCGGTCCTGGTCAGTGAGATCCGGACATTCGTCGCCGAATACCGGCTGTTCGTGTTGGACGGCGTCGTGCACACCGGCTCGCGCTACGCGCGCTTCGGCCGACTCGACCCGCTGCCGCTCACCGAGGATCCGCGGGCCGGCGAACTCCTGGCCTTCGCCGCCGAGATGCTCGCCCACACCGCCGCCGACCTACCCGGCGCGGTCGTGGTGGACGTCGGCCTGGCCGGCACCGCCGACACGGCCGAGGAGTACTGGGTGGTGGTCGAGGCCAACATGGCCTGGTTCAGCAACATCTACGCCGCGGACCCACCCCGCTGCCTCGACGCGATCCGAACCGCCGCCGGTCCGCGCGCCTCGCTACGCCCGACCGACACCCCTTTCGTCCGCCCGTCCCCGCTCACCCACACGTAGTTCGCGCCCGTTTCCGGCTTCGACGGGCCATGGCCTCGGGTGCCGGGGCGGCTCAGGGCGTGGGGCCGGGGCGGTGGGATTCGGCGTGGAGGTAGGCGGCGGCCAAGGTCGGGACGCAGGTCAGGTTGGTGCTCAGGCCCGGGCGCACGATCCAGGTCATCGACGAGCCGGGGTAGGGACGCGGGCCGGGCAGGGTGAGGCAGCCGCCGTGGCCGACGTAGTGGTATCGGGTGCCGTCGGCCGGGCCGACGGCGGGGCCGACGGCGGCGAGCCAGGCCTCGGCGCTGCCGGGGCCGACCAGATAGGCCCACTTGCCCGCGTGTTCCTCGGCGATTACCGCCCCGACGGGTTCGGCGGCGGCCGTGAGCAGGTCGAGCACGGCGGCGCCGAGGTCGACCCGCATCACCACGGCGTCGAACAGACGACCGGTGTCCGCGGCGCGCCGTGCACCCGGGTTGGTCAGCCACGTGTACCGCGTTTCGCGCGGATCGCGGGTGGCGGCGCTGATCCACGCGATCCCTGCCTGGTTCACGCCGGCATCTTGCTCCTGCAGCACGTTCCCTCGCCTCCCAAAGGTCGGGAAAAGGCGCGATCGGTCACTTGCGCGAGCAGCCCGACGGGTGGTCGAGGTGTCGCTGTAAGTAGCGTCCTCGGTGGGCGCAATAAGTGCAAGTCAAACAACTCACTCGACTTGCAGAGTGTCGGACATGAGTACCATGACGGGCGACTCGCCGCGGTGAAGCCCGGAAAAGCCGGTGAAGCCGGTGAAGCCGGTAAAGATGATGAACGGCTCGAAGCCTCGGCGCGGCCGGAATACCTCGACGGAAGTGCTCGGGAGCGGGAGGAAAAATGGGCGCGGAGCAATACCCGACGGTGCGCAGACGCGTTCTGGGTGCCAACCTGCGTCGCCTGCGCGAGGACAAGTCGCTGTTGCTGGAGGACGCCGCCGACGCCCTCTCCTGCCATCCGGCGAAGGTCAGTCGGATCGAGTCCGGGCGCAGTGGGATTCGGGCGCTGGATCTGAAGGCGCTGCTGGATCTGTACGAGGTGGGCGACGCACAGGCGCGGGAGGGCTGGCTGGCGCTCGCCCGCGAGGGCCGCCGACAGCGCTGGTGGCGCGACCTGGCCGATCAACTTCCCCAGGACTTCCTGGACTTGATCGGACTGGAGGCCGAGGTGGCGTCCTGCCTGGGCTTCCAGCCGAGCATCATTCCCGGGTTGTTCCAGACCGAGGAGTACGCGACGGCGGTGATCCGCGGCGGCACGGTCGGACCGGTCGACGAGCAGTGCCGCACCAGGGTCCGGGTGCGGCTGGATCGACAGCGCGTGCTCACCCGCGAGGAACCGGCCCCACTGGAGGTGTTGATGGTGATCGGCGAGGCCGCTTTGCGCCAGGAAATAGGCGGCCATCGGGTGCTTCGGGAACAACTCGTGCACTTGATCGAAATTGCACAACTATCGAACGTGACCGTGCAAGTACTACCCTTTTCGGCAGGCGCCTATCCGGGCGGCCCCACGCCGTTCTCGATCTACGGATTCCCTCCCCCGTCGGGGATGGAAGTGGTTTCGCTGGAGAACATCACCAGCCACGCGTACCTGGAAAGAGCCCAGGACACCGCTCACTACGGCAAGGTCTTCGCCGACTTGCGGGGCATCGCGCTCAGCCCTGTCGAGTCGGAGGCCTTCATCGCGGCCAGTGCCCAGCAACTCGCAGACCGAGCCGCTCGAAACCGGAGCGACTCGCCCACCGAGAAGGAAGAACGCCATGCCTGAGAACAACGCCCCCCGTTGGTTCAAGAGCTCCTACAGCATGCAGAACGGCGACTGCACCGAGATCCGCCCGCACCCGGACGGCGCCGTCGAGGTACGGGACAGCAAGGACCCGGCCGTCGGGCTGCTGACCCTCGCCCGCACCCCCTGGCGCACATTCGTCAGCGCGCTGCGCACCGACGCCTGACCCCTGCGTCACCGGCCCCCGAGGTCCGCGAGCCGCCCGCCCCCCCGATGGGCGACTCGCGGACCTCCCGTCGTTCCGAGGCACCCGCGGCTCCCGCAGGCTCCGCCGGGCCCGCCGATCCGGCCGGCCCGGCCCACCGACCGGCCGCGACACCCACTGCCGGCTCCGGAATCGGTTCGAGTCCGGACGAGGCGCCGGGTACGCTCCGGGGGCATGGCTGCCCCGACTGGTTCCCCCCGCATGCCCGACAAGCCCCCCCTCGACGGGCTGGAAGCGAAATGGTCGCGCGTCTGGGAAGAGACGGGCGTATACCGCTTCGACCGGAGCCGGACCCGCGACGAGGTCTACTCGATCGACACCCCGCCGCCGACGGTCAGCGGATCGCTGCACGTGGGCCACGTGTTCTCCTACACCCACACCGACGCCATCGCGCGCTACCGCCGGATGTGCGGGCGCGAGGTGTTCTACCCGATGGGCTGGGACGACAACGGCCTGCCCACCGAGCGGCGCGTGCAGAACCACTTCGGCGTGCGTTGCGATCCCGCGCTGCCCTACGACGCCGACTTCGTGCCGCCCACGTCGCCCGGCAAGCAGCAGATCCCGGTCTCCCGGCGGAACTTCATCGAACTGTGCGAGCGGCTGACCCACGAGGACGAGAAGGCGTTCGAGGAACTGTGGCGGCTGCTCGGGCTGTCCGTCGACTGGACGATGACCTACCAGACCATCGACACGGTCTCGCGGACCGCCTCCCAGCGGGCCTTCCTGCGCAACCTGGAGCGCGGCGAGGCCTATCCGGCCGAGGCCCCCACGCTGTGGGACGTCACCTTCCGCACCGCCGTCGCACAGGCCGAGTTGGAGGACCGCGAGCGCCCCGGTGCCTTCCACCGCCTGGCGTTTCGCGCGCCGACCGGTGATGCGCTGGAAATCGCGACCACCCGACCGGAGTTGTTGCCGGCGTGCGTCGCACTCGTCGCACATCCCGACGACACCCGCTACACCCACCTGTTCGGGAACAGCGTGCGCACGCCGCTGTTCAACGTCGCGGTGCCGGTGTACGCGCACCCGCTGGCCGATCCGGACAAGGGTTCCGGGATCGCCATGGTGTGCACGTTCGGTGACACCACCGATGTCACCTGGTGGCGCGAACTGCGCCTGGAAACCCGGGCGGTGCTCGGCTGGGACGGCCGCTTCCTGAGCGAACCGCCGAGCGGGATCGACGCCCCCGAGGCGGTCGCGGCCTACGCGCGACTGGCCGGCGCGACCGTGTTCACCGCGCGCGAGCGAATCGTGGCGATGCTGCGCGAGAGCGGCGAGCTGATCGGCGAGCCGAAGCCGATCACGCACACGGTGAAGTTCTACGAGAAGGGCGACAAGCCGCTCGAGATCGTCACCACCCGGCAGTGGTACCTGCGCAACGGCGGACGCGACGCCGACCTGCGCGCCCGACTCCTGGCCAGGGGCGCCGAGTTGACCTGGCATCCGGCGCACATGAAGGTGCGCTACGACAACTGGGTCGAGGGCCTCAACGGCGACTGGCTGATCAGCCGGCAGCGTTTCTTCGGTGTGCCGGTGCCGCTGTGGTACCCGCTGGACGCGGACGGCCGGCCGCGCCACGACACGCCGTTGCGCCCGGCCGAGGCGGACCTGCCGATCGATCCGTACACCGATGTGCCGCCCGGATACCAGGAGCAACAGCGCGGCGAGCCCGGCGGGTTCGTCGGCGACGCGGACGTGATGGACACCTGGGCCACCTCCTCGCTCACGCCGCAGATCGCGGGCGGCTGGTGTCGCGACGAGGACCTGTTCGCCCGGGTCTTCCCGATGGACCTGCGGCCGCAGGCACACGAGATCATCCGCACCTGGCTGTTCTCCGCCGTGGTGCGGGCGGACGCCGAGCACGAAAGCCTGCCGTTCGCGCACGCGGCGATCTCCGGCTGGATCCTGGACCCGGACCGCAAGAAGATGTCCAAGTCCAAGGGCAACGTGGTGACCCCGGTCGACCTGCTCGCCCAACACGGCTCGGACGCGGTGCGCTATTGGGCGGCGAACGGCCGGCCGGGCGTGGACACCGCGTTCGACGTCGGCCAGATGAAGGTCGGCCGGCGGCTCGCGATCAAGCTGCTCAACGTCGGCCGCTTCGTGCTCTCGATCGGCGCGGCAGAGGCGGGCGGCGCGGACCCGGCGGCCGAGGCGGACCCGGCGGTCGAGGCGGACCGGGCACACGATGCGGTCGAGGTCCCCGAGGCGGTGACCGAACCGCTGGACCTGGCGCTGCTGGCCGAACTGGCGGAGGTGGTCCGTGCGGCGACCGAGGCGTTCGAGGACTACGACTACGCGCGGGCGCTGGACCGGACCGAGCGGTTCTTCTGGTACTTCTGCGACGACTACGTGGAACTGGTCAAGGCCCGCGCCTACGGCGAGGCCGGGTCGCCGGCGGGCGCCGCGTCGGCCCGGGCCGCCCTCGCGAGCGCGCTGTCCGTACTGCTGCGGTTGCTCGCGCCGGTGTTGCCGTTCGCGACCGAGGAGGTGTGGTCGTGGTGGCGGGACGGCTCGGTGCACCGGGCGAGTTGGCCCGAGCCGCACGCGCCGGCGGCCGATCGGGCGTTGTTGGGTACCGCGTCCGAGTTGATCGCCGGTGTGCGCAAGGCCAAGTCCGCCGCGCAGGTGTCGATGCGGGCCGAGGTGGCGGGCGTCACGATCACCGGCGCCCCGGCCCAGTTGGCCCGGGCGGCCCTGGTCGAGACGGATCTGCGCGCGGCCGGACACATCACCCGGATCGACCGCGTTGCCGCGGAGGGACCGCTCACAGTGGACGTCACCCTCGAATAGCCGGCACGGCGGTCGCCCGCCGGGCTGAGCGGTCGCCCACGGTGCTCGTCGGCGAAAGTCATTGACTCGGCCAAGTACCCGTAGTACCCGTTGGCCATGACCACTCACCACCCCGACGACATGTTCCACCCGCCGACCAACGACGACCCGTACTGGTCGGAGACCTCCTGGTTCACCTTCACGGTTCCGGAAAAGCGGCTGTCCGGGCAGCTCTATCCGTTCTTCCGGGCGAACCAGGGGGTCGCGGCGGGCGGCGCGTACTTCTGGGACGACAGCGGGCAACATCCGCACGAGGCGGTCTACGCCAAGAACTTCTGGCATCTGCCGATCCCCGACCAGGACCTGACCGACCTGCGCCTGCCGAACGGCTTCCGGGTGCGCTGCGTGGAACCGCAACGGGTGTACGAGGTCGGCTACGACGACCCGGACGGCGGCGACGAGATCCACGTCGACCTGACCTTCACCGGGGTCCTGCCGCCGCACTATCTCGGCGAAAAGCACGTCGACCAGCCCGGCCGCTACACCGGCACGCTCGTGCTGCGTGGCGAGGAGATCCCGGTCGACTCGTACGGTTTCCGGGACCGCTCGTGGGGACCGCGCTCGCAGTTCGGTCCCGGCCTGATGCAGTCGCCCGCCAGACGCGGCGGCTACAGCTACGCGACTGCCTCCGACCGGGACGCCTTCCACAGCATCACCATGGACTTCGGCACGGGCTGCGTGTCCATCCACGGCTACCTGCTCCGCGACGGCACCTGGGCCAAGCTGGCCAAGGGCCGCCGTGAGGTGGTCGAACGCGAGGACACCACCGGCTGGGCCACCCGGATCGTGCTCGACGCGGTGGACGAACTCGGCCGCGAACTGCACGCCGAGGGGCGCATGCACAACCGGCTCGGCTTCTTCCTGAACCCGAACCTGTTCACCGTCAACGGCCTCACCGAGTGGACCTTCGACGGCGTCACCGCGTGGGGCGAGGACCACGAGAACTTCTCCGCGGCCGAGATCCGCCGGCACAGCCGGGCCTGGCGCGAGCGCTGAAACGACCGCGCGGCGCGCGCAACGGGCGCCTCGGACCGGGCGGAGCGGATCGCGCGGCGCGGACTCGGCGGCGCCGAACGAACGGGTCCAAGGTCCCCGTGCGTGGGGTGCATGGTCCCTGAGCGAGGTGTCCCGGACCCGGCTACGGTCGAATCAGGAGGACGGGCCGAGCCCCCACGCCGCCGCGGCGTGTCCACGCATGCGCATGTGTGGCGACCGGCCCGACACGGCGATGAGGCGAGGCGGAGAAATCACGGAGATCGTGCTCGACCCGGCCGTCGCGGCCGCCCGGGTGGGAGCGGACGGCCGGATCCTGGCCCGCACGCCACGCTTCGCCCGGGCCGTCGGCCTGCTCGGCGAGGCGCCCGGACAACCGCTCCCGTCCCTGATCGGCGACCGACTCGGGCCCGACGCCCGGGAGGCGTGGCGGGAGCTGGTCCGCGAGGCGCGAGCCACGCCGGGGCGGCCGGCGACCAAGGTGGTCGAGCTGCCGACCGCGGACGGCATCGCGGTGGTCTGCCTGTTCGAGGCGGTCGCGCACGGACCCGACACCGTGCTGCGCGAGCTGCGCGGGCACAGCGAGCTGGAGGCCCAGCTCGTGCACTTCCGCCTGGCCGCGAAACTGGGCGGATTCGGACTGTGGACGTGGGACCCGGACTCGGGCACGTGGCGCTGGCACGGCGGCCGGCCACGGCTGCACGCTCCGGACGCGGACGCCGAAGGCGGCGACGCCGGCCCGCGTTGGCTCGCCGACGTCCACCCCGAGGATCGGGCGGACCTCACCCGACGGATCGAGGCGCTTCGCCCCGGGGGCGTCGACGAGGACCGCACCATGTTCCGGGTGCGCGGCGCGGACGGTTGGCACTGGGTCGAGTCGCACATGCGCAGGCTCCGGCTGGGCATCGACGGCCGCGACGTGATTGTGGGTGTCGACCACGACCAGACCGAGGTGGTCCGGCTGCGCGCCGAGGCCGAGCGGCGTCTGAGCGCGGCGCGCGAACGCGGCGAGCGACTGGCCGAGGTGTCCGCGGCGCTGATCCGCGCGGTCACCGAGGACGAACTGAGCGCGGTGATGCTCGACCGGGTGGCCCCGGTGTTCGGCGGTACGGGCGCCCTGGTCGCGCTGGTGGACCACGACCGGCTGCGGATGTCCTTCGGGCCCGGGGTACGGGCGGACCTGATGCCCGCCCTGGAGCGGATCGCCCCGACCGCGGATCGTCCGCTGGGGTGGGCGATTCGCACCGGAGAGCCGATCTTCGTCGAATCGCTCGCGGAGCACACCGCGGGATGGCCCGACGCGCCCGAACTGATCGAGGCCACCGACGCCCGGGCGTACGCGATCATCCCGTTCGCCGGCGGCGACCGTCCGATCGGCGGCCTCGCGGTGACCTACGACCGCGAGCACCGGCCGACCCAGGACGAGCGGGCGCTGATGCGCACCTTCGGTCAGTTGGCCGGTCAGGCGATCGAGCGGATCCGGCTGCAACAGGCCCGCGCCGAACTCGCCGAGGCGCTCCAGCGCACCATGCTGCCCGCGCGCCTGCCGGTGGTGCCGGGCCTGGAGGTCGCGGTGCGCTACGCGCCGGCCCGGGACGGGTTGTCGGTGGGCGGCGACTGGTACGACGTGATCGCCCGCGATGACGGCACCGCGTTGGTGGCCATCGGCGACGCGCAGGGCCACGACGTGGACGCGGCCGCGTTCATGGGGCAGGTGCGCACCACCAAGCGGGCCTTCGCGGCCGAGGACGCCGACCCGGGCCGGGTGTTGCGCCGGACCAACGACCTGCTGGCCGCGCTGCACCGGGACGCCTTCGCCAGTTGCACGCTGCTGGGCATCGACCCGGCGACCGGTGCGTGCGCGGTGGGCCGGTCGGGCCACGTACCGATGATCGTGCTCACCCCGGACGGGCGATCGCAGGTGCTGGAGACGCCCGGCGGGCCGGTGCTCGGCATCCTGGAGGGCGCGGACTACCCGACCCACGAGCTGCGGCTGACCCCGGGCTCGATCGTCGTGCTGGTCACCGACGGAGTGGTGGAGTCGCGCGAACGGCCCATCGACATCGGCCTGCAGCGGGCGGCCGAGCGGGCCCGCGGGTGCGCCGACGCGGGCGTCGAGGCGATCGCGGACGCGGTGCTCGCGGCGGCGGACGAGACCGGCAACGTCGACGACGCGGCGGTGTTGGTGCTGCGCCTGCCGCTGCCGGGGGAGTGGACCGCGGCTCGCGTGTGACGTTGTCCACCCGACCCGGGCTTGAAGTTAGGCAAGCCTCACCTTTAAGTTGCGCAGTAGGACAGGCAAGGCTTGCCTAAGAAATCGGGCCGCTCGTCCGCCTACTCCACAGCTCGAAAGGCCGCCGGATGCGTCTGCGTCGAACAAGCTTGAAGGTGGCCGCGGCCGTCCTCGCCATCACCGCGTTCGCCACGGCGTGCGGTGGCGACGACGAAGACAAGTCCGACGGCAAGACCGGCCAGGCCGCAGCCGGTACGGCGTTGCCCGCCACGGTGGACACCACGATGGGCAAGGTCACCGTCAAGGACGCGAGCCGGATCGTCCCGCTCGGCGGCGACATCGCACAGACGGTGTACGCGCTCGGCCTGGCCTCGAACGTCGTCGGCGTGGACACCTCCGGCGCGGTCCTGCCGGAGAGCAAGGGCAAGGCGACCTTCGGCAACTCGCGGACCCTCAACCCCGAGGGCATCCTCGCCCAGCGGCCCACGGTCGCCATCGGCAGCGCCTCGGTCGGGCCGCGCAGCGCGATCGACCAACTCAAGGCGGCCGGCGTACCGATCGTGCTGATCCCGGACAGCAGCAAGCCCGAGGACGCGATCACCCGGATCACCACCATCGCCACCGCGCTGGGCGTGCCGGACAAGGGCAGGACGCTCGCCGACCGGACCGCCGGCGAGATCGCCACGGCCAAGGCCAAGGGCGCGCAGGCCACCACCAAGCCGCGCGTGGCGTTCCTGTACATCCGCGGGCAGGCCAACCTGTACCAGATCGGCGGCAAGGGCCTGGGCCCGGACAGCATGATCACCGCCGCCGGCGGCATCGACACCGGCACCGAGTTGGGCGTGGAGATGTCCGCCGCGTTGACCCCCGAGGCGATGGTCGCGGCCAAGCCCGACGTCATCCTGGTCTTCCAGAAGGGCCTGGAGTCGGTCGGCGGCGTCGACGGCGTGCTCAAGCTGCCGGGTGTCGCACAAACGCCCGCCGGCCAGAACCGCAAGGTCGTCGCGATGGACGACCTGGAACTGGGCGGTGGCGGTCCGACCGCGGGCGTCGCGCTGAACAAGCTCGTCGATCTGCTGCATGGCTAGGGTCGGCCGAGCCTCGGCCCGTGCCGCCGCGCAGGCGCCGGCCGGGCCCTCTCGGTCCGCGCGGCGCCCGCGGACACACGACGGGAAGGTACAGGGGAGCCCGTGGCAACGGTGACGGAGCGTCAAGAACCCACGGACGAACCGGCTTCACCGCCGCCCGTGGTCGAACTCACCAAGACCGCGGCGCCGGTGGCGGCGGATCCGGAGACGGCGGCCTCGGAGCCGAAGGCTCCGGACGCGGCTGCCCCCGTGGTGGCGACCCCACGCAAACACGGCCGGTGGCTGATGCCCACGCTCGTGCTGCTGCTCCTGGCCACGAGCGTCGTGTCGGCCGGCATGGGCGCCTTCGACATCCCGTCCGATCAGGTGCTCTCCTCGGTACTACACCACCTGGGCCTGGACATCGGCCACGTGTCGCAGGCCAACGAGGCCGTGTTGTGGAACATCCGCTTCCCGCGCATCGTGCTCGGCATCATGGTCGGCGCGTGCCTGGGCTGCGCCGGGGCCGCGATGCAGGGCGTGTTCGGCAACCCGCTCGCCGAGCCCGGCGTGATCGGGGTGTCCTCCGGCGCGGCACTGGGCGCGGTGGGCGCGATCGTGATGGGCGTCTCCACGTTCGGCTCCTGGACGGTGACCGCCTTCGCTTTCGCCGGCGGCCTGATCACCACGCTGTTCGTCTACCTGCTCTCCCGTGCGGACGGCCGCACCGAAGTGGTCACCCTGGTACTGACCGGCATCGCGATCAACGCGCTGGCCGGCGCCGCGATCGGGCTGTTCACCTTCGTCGCCGACGACGCCGAACTGCGCAGCATCACCTTCTGGAACCTGGGCAGCGTCGGCGGGGCGAGCTGGAAGATCATCGGCGCGCTCGCGCCGTTCGCGATCATCGGCCTGCTGATCCTGCCCCGGTACGCCCGGGCGTTGGACATCATGGCGCTCGGCGAACGCGGCGCCCGACACCTGGGCGTGGACACCGAACGGGTCCGCATCGTGGTGGTCGTGCTCAGCGCCACCCTGGTCGGTGCGGCGGTCGCCGCGGCCGGGGTGATCACCTTCGTCGGCCTGGTCGTTCCGCACATCATCCGGCTGATCGCCGGTCCCCGACACCGGCTGCTGCTGCCGGCGAGCGCCGTCCTGGGCGCGCTCGTCACCGTCGGCGCCGACCTCGCGGCGCGCACCATCGCGATGCCCAAGGAGGTACCGCTCGGTGTGCTCAGCGCGCTGATCGGTGCCCCGTTCTTCCTGTGGCTGCTGCGCAGGACCCGTTCCCGACAAGGAGGTTGGGCCTGATGAGGCTGCTCGCCCGGAATCGCGGCGCGGCGACCGCGCCCACTCCCGAGTCCGGCGCGATCGGCGTCGAGGCCGAGAACGTCGGCTTCGCCGTCGCCGGCCGCAACCTGGTCGACGGCGTCTCGCTGAATGTGCGACACGGCGAGATCGTCGCGGTGCTCGGACCCAACGGCGCGGGCAAGTCGACCCTGCTCGGCCTGCTCACCGGTGATCTGACGCCGCATCAGGGCACCGTGCGGATCGCCGATCGGCCGTTGTCCGACTACTCGCAGCGCGAACTGGCCTTGCGCCGCGCGGTGTTGCCGCAGAATGTCACGCTGTCCTTCCCGTTCACGGTGGACGAGGTGGTGCGGATGGGCCGCGCGCCGCACGCGGGACTGCCGAGCGAGGAGTCCGAGGACGCCATCGTGGCGCGCTGCCTGGCCGAGACGGATGTCGCGCACCTGGCCGACCGGGCCTACCCGTCGTTGTCCGGTGGCGAGCGGGCCCGGGTCTCACTGGCGAGGGTGCTCGCGCAGGGCGCACCCGTGCTGTTCCTCGACGAGCCCACCGCGGCGCTGGACCTCAAGCACACCGAGGACGTGCTGCGGCTGGCCCGCGCCCGGGCCCGCCGGGGTGACGCGGTGGTGATCGTGTTGCACGACCTCAACCTGGCCGCCGCCTACGCGGACCGGATCGCGCTGCTCGCCGGCGGCCGTCTGGTCGCGTGCGGTCCGCCGGACCGGGTGTGCACCGCACCGGTGTTGTCCGACCTGTACGGCCATCCGGTGGACGTGCTGCGGCGGCCGGGCTCGGACGAGTTGCTGATCCTGCCGTCGCGCTGACGGCGGCCTTGCGCTGTCGCGCCTTCGCCGCAGCCCTGTTGGGTCCGCGCCTGTCGCGTCCGTCTCCGCCCGGTCCGCGTCCGCCCGGTCCGCGTCCGTCGGGCCCGCGTCCGCCCGGTCCTAACCGCCCTACAGGTGCCGTGCTTTACGGGTGCAGTGCCTTGTGCAGTGCGGTGAAAGACCCCGAGGCGCACTCCTCGCAGCGCGGGATCAGGTCCACGAAGCTCATGAAGCCGTGCACCATGTCCTCGAACAGCTCGCACTCGACGGTGTTGCCCGCCGCGCGCAATCGCTCGGCGTAGTCCGCGCCCTCGTCGCGCAGCGGATCGTAGCCGGCCAGCACGACGTGCGCCGGCGCCAGCCCGGACAGGTCCTCGATGGTGCCGATCCGGGCGTACGGGCCCAGTTCGTCGAACCCCCGTCCGCCGAAGTAGTGGCTCATGAACCACGCGATCGAGGCGGCGGTGAGCAGCGGCGCGTGCGCGTTCTCGGCCCGGGACACGGTGTCCTCGACGCCGGTCGCCGGATACCACAGCATCTGCAGGGCCGGCTGCGGGAGGCCGTGGTCGCGGGCCAGCAGACACGTGGTCGCGGACAGGGTGGCGCCCGCGCTGTCGCCGGCCAGGGCGATCCTGGCCGGGTCGGCGCCCAGTTCGGCGGAGTTGTCGAGCACCCAGCGGTACGCGGCGAACGCGTCCTCGGTCGCGGCCGGGAACGGGTGCTCGGGGGCGAGCCGGTAGTCCACCGAGATCACCACACACTCGGCGTGCCGGGCGATCCGCCGGGCCAGCGCGTCGTGGCTGTGCAGACCGCCGATCACGAACCCGCCGCCGTGGAAGAACACGGTCACCGGCAGATCGGGCTGTTCCGAGGGCCGATAGACCCGAGCGGGCAGCGCGTCGACGGCACCCGGGATGGTGCGATCCTCCACCCGGGCCAGCTCGGTCATCACCGGCAGCAGTCCGATCCCGGCGTCGATGGTGGCCCGCGCGGTGGCCGCGTCGCCCACGAACAGATCCTCCGGCATGACACTCAACAGCTCCACGAGCTGCGGATCGATCGCCACCACGTTCCCCCTCCGTCAACCACATACCGGCCGGTACGGAATGTACGGCGCATCCCTCGCGGGTGGAACCCGCAAACACCCGGCGGTTCAGGCCGAAGCCACCGGCGGGCGCCAGGCCAGGACCGTGTCCAGCGGGCGCAGGGCCGCGTCCGGCGCGACCCGGCCGGCAACCCGCAACAACGTGTCCCGGACCGCGACGGCACCTCGGCCCTCCCACTGCGCCATGGCCCCCATGCGGCGCGACTTGCGCACCACATCGGAGGTGCGCGGCAGCCGCCGCGCGGTGTACGCGGGCAGCGCGTCGACCACGCCGTCGGCGTCCGCGCCCGAAAGCACGTCGGCCAGTTCGATCGCGTCCTCCAGTGCCTGATTGCCGCCCTGACCCAGGTTCGGCGTCATCGCGTGCGCCGCGTCGCCGATCAGCACGACCCGTCCCCGGTGGTGGGCCGGCAGCGGCTCGGCCATCTCGTGCACGTCCAGGTGCAGGATTTCCCCGGCCGGCGCCGCTGCGATCAGTTGTGGAATGGGCGCGTGGAAGTCCCGGTACAGGTGCAGCAGTTCGGCCCGCTCGTCACCGTGCGTCGCGCCCGCGGGGCGGTTCGCGGTCGCGTACCAGTACACCCGGCCGTCGGCGAGCGGCATCGCGCCGAAGACCAGGCCGCGGCCCCAGGTCTCGCCGGGGACGATGTCCATGCCCGGCACGATCGCGCGCCACGTGGTGAATCCGGCATAGCGCGGGCCGGGGTGCTCGGGGAAGAGCGCCCGGCGGATCGGCGAGCGGATCCCGTCCGCGGCGACCACGAGGTCGGCGGTCAGGGTGTCGCCGGCCGCGGTGGTCACCGAGGCCCGCTCGTCCGGGCCGCCGGGGCGCACGGTCAGCACGGTCGTCCCGGTGCGCAGCGCGTGCGCCGGCAGGCTCGCGTGCAGTACGCGCATCAGTTCGGCCCGGGGAGCGAGCACCACCGGTTCGCCGAAGCGCTCGACGAAGGCTTCGCCGCTGGTCGGCGCGAGCACCCGCCCATCCGGGCGACGCAGCGTCGCGGCGCCCTGGATCGCGGCCAGTTTGCGCAGAGGACTGCCCGCGTCGACCGCGTCCAGGGCGCGCAGCCCGTTGGGCGCGACGACGATGGCCGCGCCGATCGGCTCCAGCGTGGCGGCGCGCTCCAGGACCAGGACCGACCACCCGTTCCGGTGCAGGGCGGTCGCGGCGGTGAGCCCGCCGGGTCCGGCGCCGACGATGATCGCCTCGGGCTTCGTGACGGACATGGTTCCCCCTGATGGGTCGTTCCTTCTCGACATCCACTACAGGTGTAGAGGACGTGTCAATGACTCTACATGTGTAGTGGACAGGATCTCTACGCCTGTAGTGGGCGGATCTCTACGGGTGTAGTGGGTCGGATCTCTACATCCGTAGTGGCGTGGCAGGCTGGCTCGCGTGACCACCGCGAAGCGCACCAGCCCCGACCGTTCGGACCGACTCGTCCTGATCGCCGACACCGCGATCCGCCTGCTCGTCGAGCGCGGCATGCGCGGACTGACCCATCGCGCCGTGGACGAGGGCGCCGGCCTGCCGCCCGGCTCCACGTCGTACTACGCCCGCACGCGTGCCGCGCTCCTGGAGGTGGCGTTGGCGCGGATGACCGTCCTGGAGGCGGGCAAGTTCGCGCCCGCGCTGACCGACGGCGAGCTGCCGGCCGCGCTGCCCGGCGATGTGGCGGGCATCGCCGACCTGGTCGCGGTGATCGTGGGCGACGCGATCCGGGACGGGCGGGAGCAGAAGATCGCCCGCTACGAACTGGCGCTGGAGGCGACCCGGCGGCCCGAGTTGCGCGGGGTGTACGACGAGGCGGGCGCCGCGTTCCGGGGTGCGGCGGTCGGTATGTTGGCCGCGCTCGGCTCGCCCGCGCCCGAGCGGCACGGCCGGTCCCTGGTCGCGTGGTGCGAAGGGGTGATGTTCGACTCGATCGTGGGCGCCGGGTGGGCGACGCCGCCGTCGCGGGACGATATCCGGGTCGGGGTCACCGAACTCCTGTCCGGAATGCTCGGCGATGCGGCCCTTCGGTCCACCGGTCGGTCCGCTGGAAAAGCCCCAACGAGTGACATGAGCGACTCACCGGATCGTTCGTGACCCCCTTGGTCAAAAGTCGTTTCATCCTGACTTAGTCTGTTCGCTTGTGAAGAACGAGCACGTGCGCCACAGGGGCGATAGGCACCACCGGGTAGGGGAGTCGCACTACCTCCCGGAGTCCGATCTCAAGGACAAGGGCCTGAACCGAAATTCCATCGGTCTGCTGGGGAGCGTGGTCGTCGCCATCTCCACGGTGGCGCCGGTGTACACCCTTACCGGCGCGCTCGGCCCCACGGTCAACAAGGTCGGCACACAGGCCCCGGCGATCTTCCTGGTCGGCTTCATCCCGATGTTGCTCGTCGCCTTCGCCTACCGCGAACTCAGCAAGGCCGTGCCGGACGCGGGCACCTCGTTCACCTGGACGGTCAAGGCGTTCGGCCCGAGGGTGGGCTGGCTGTGCGGCTGGGGCCTGGTGATGGCGACCGTCATCGTGCTGTCCAACCTGGCCGGCATCGGCACGTCGTTCTTCTACCTCGCGCTCGGCGAGGCGTTCAACAGCGACTGGGTCAAGGAGCTGGACGACAACAAGCTGGTGCACGTGCCCACGTGCCTGGTCTTCATCGCGATCGCGACCGCGATCAGCTATCGCGGGATGACCGTGACCAAGCGGGTCCAATACGTACTCGTGGCGCTGCAACTGGCGGTGCTCGCGCTGTTCGTCGTGATGGCGATCGCCAAGGCCACCGGCGGTGACGTGCCCACGTCGATCCCGTTCTCGTGGAGCTGGTTCAACCCGTTCGAGATCGACGGCGGCTTCACCGCGCTGACCGCGGGTCTGTCGTTGTCGATCTTCATGTACTGGGGTTGGGACACCGCCCTGAGCATCAACGAGGAGACCGCCGGCGGTCCCAAGGTCCCGGGGCGGGCCGCGATCATCTCGGTCCTGTTCATCGTGGTCGCCTACCTGATGACCGGCGTCGCCACCCTGATGTACGCGGGCACCGGAACCACCGGGCTGGGCCTGAACAACGACGAGGACGACAACATCTTCGCGAAGCTGGCCGACCCGGTGATGGGTTCGGGTCTGGGCATCCTGATGTTCGTCGCGGTGCTCGCCAGTTCGATCGCCAGCCTCCAGACCACCTTCATCCCGGTGGCCCGCACGCTGCTGTCGATGAGTGCGTACGAGGCGGTGCCCAAGGTGTTCTCGCGCGTGCATCCCACGTTCAAGACACCGGGCTTCGCGACCGTCTCGGCCGGCGTCGCGACCGGCGCGTTCTACACGATCATGACGATCCTGTCGGAGAACGTGCTCACCGACACGATCTACGCGCTCGGCCTGATGATCTGCTTCTACTACTCGCTGACCGCGTTCTCCTGCGTCTGGTACTTCCGCAAGGACCTCTCGCGCAGCCTGCACGAGGCGATGATCAAGGGCGTGATGCCGGCGCTGGGCGGCCTGATGCTGGGCGCGATCTTCATAAAGACCCTGGTCGACGTGGCCGACCCCAACTACGGCGACGGCAACCGCGTGGCCGGCGTCGGGAGTGTCTTCATCATCGGCGTCGGCCTGCTGGTCCTCGGCGCGGTGTTGATGGAGGTGCAGCGGTTCAGGAGCCCGGCGTTCTTCCGAGGAGAGATTCTCAAGCGGGACACGCCGGTACTGGTGCCGGACACGGACTGACGAACCCACCGCGCGCACGGCGGCCCCCGCGCACACGCCGGCCGGTTCGGGGACGGTCGGCGTGCGCGGGGAGGGGTGGCGGGTGCGCGCCGGGGTGGTCAGCGGTTCTGGATGGCGTCCATCGCGACCGCGACGCAGATCGCCAGGCGGCGGTCCATGGTCGAGTCCGGCAGCTTGACCAGGTACTGGTCGCGGAGCTTCATCTGGCGCTCGACGGTCAGGACGGCGTTGCCGGCCTCGTCGACGAAGTCGAAGTGGTAGGTCGGGGCGGGCAGCCACGCGCCGACCACGGGTATGAAGCCCCAGACGCGACGCAGGATCGCGCCGAAGAGGCTGCGCTCCTGGCCGACGGCCTTGGCGGCGTCCGGGCGTTCGAGGTTCCAGGTGGAGCGCAGGAGGGACTTCTTGAAGTCCTTGGAGAACATGCCGAGGTTGGTGCCCTCGACGCCGGTCACGTCGTGCTGGGCGCGCACGTCGAGCATCTGGCGTGCCTTGAAGCGGGCGAGTTCGGTGGTCTTGGTGTCATCCGTGTAGAGGATGACCTCTTCCTTGAGCTTGCCGCGCTTCTGCTGGGCGAACGCGATCACCGGTCCGTGTTGCCCGTCCGGACCGACCAGGTGAACCACGTACTGGTTCACGATCGGGCGGAAGTTCTGACGGATGATCAGCTGCGTTTCGTTCTGGAACGGCATGGTCATGACGTGCGGGATCCCCCAGGGATACGGAGCGTTGGAGACCCAGAGATTCGGGGCCTCGGGAGCGCACAACCTATCGGTGTTCCAACGACATCGGCAGCGCGATTTCCAGTGGAAACCTCTCGTTGCGCATTCGTGTTCAACGCGTTCGCCGAGGACGCCCCATTTCGTCGTTCGGACCTGCCGAACCGCACTTTGTGTAGTCGGGGTGCTACGCGAGCGGGGCTGCCGTGTGGGTGCTTTTTTGCGGCACGGTGAAAATGCTCATCGGTGGGGTGGTGCGTGCTCGACTTCGTGGATCCAACGAACCCAGAACACGCCGCCGTCGAGGGGCTGTACGCACACGGATCGCCCGGGTGGGAAATCGTCGAGCGCGATCACCGTGCCGGCGGGTTGTCCGAGGCGCTGGGTGGGATCGATGATCCGCACGTGATCGCCCAGCCGGATCGGGGGGCGAGGGTGTGGGCTCGGCGCGTCGTGGCGTTCGTCGCTCTTGACGATGCGGACGAGCTCCGCGCCCGGATCGGAACTCCCGGGCCCGGGCGCGGCGAAACGACGGCGGGGCGTGCCGCGCGGGTTCACGGCGCGATCCGGTGGCTTCGACGCGCCTCGTGCACCGGGACGGCGGCCGTTGCGTCGTTCCGCCCTCGAACGTCGGCGGATACACCCGGCAGCCGGACGGCCCGGCGCACGAGCACCGCCAGGTAGGCGGTTCGCTCCGCCGCGACGGTCGACTCGACTTCACGCGCTTCGTTGACGTCGTTCATCGGGTCTCGCCGGTGGCCTCTTCGTCCAGCACCACGAGGTTGGCGCAGTGGGTGCGGAACTCGGTCCCGCCCGGAAGACGCACAAACGCTTGCATGTGGATGACCGCCGCGAAGACGCCAATACGGCCCGAGAGTTCACAGCGGACGAAGCTTTTGTTGTTCGCCTTCCAGAAACGGGTCACGTCATCCCTGGTCCAGTCGCAGGGCTCGGTGGGATATGCCTCGGCGGTCTTCCTGTCGATGGGCATGGATGCATCTCCGTTCGTCGCTTTCCGTGTTCAAAGCGTGACGCATTCTCATAGGCTTCGACAGGAGGGCGCTGTGGCCCACGAGCTGGACAACAAGGGGACTTGGCATGGTTGAGCGCGACGTCGAAGACGACTATTCGGCCCGAGAGGTCCTGGCGAACCAGCTCAGCCGTCTGCGGGAAGCCAGCGGGAAATCACTCGCCCAGCTCGCCGAGGACACCCGATACGACCGCTCCTACCTGCATCGCCTTGAAACAGGCGAACGTCTATCCGAGCGTCCTGTCATGAAGGCATTGGACGACGTCTACGAGACCAGGGGCTTGTTGGTGTGGTTGTGGAAACGAGCGCGGAAGGAGGCGGCCCGAGAGCGCTACCACGAGTTCATGTACTGGGAAGCGCAGGCCACGATCATGCACAAGTACATGCTTGCGGTGCCGGGCCTGTTGCAGACGGAGGCGTATGCGAGAACTGTCCTGTCGTCGCAACCGATGACCAATAAGGACGAACTGGAGGCGCAAGTCGCCGAGCGTATTGCCCGACAGGATCTGCTGTACCGGGATCCGCCGCCGAGCCTGCGGGTCATCCTGGACGAGGCTGCGATCAGGCGCCCGCTCGCGGACTCGAAGCTCTGGCAGGCGCAACTCGCGCGGATCGTCGAGGCGGCGCAAACTCCGCACACCGTCATTCAGTTGCTTCCATTCGCAGCGGGATCACACGACCTGATGGGTGGTTCCCTTTCGCTGCTTTGGATGTCGGACGGGACCGGGGTTGCCTACCTGGAAGGAAGCAAGTCGGGTGAACTCATCGAGGATCCGGGCGAGGTTGGGCTGCACCGCTTGTCCTACGATCGAGTACGGGACTCGGCGCTCTCCCCGGACGAGTCCGTGAGCTTCATCAAGCGGGTCATGGAGGAAGAAGCATCATGAACGAGACCCCCATCGCGAAGGCTGCGGCGTGGCGTAAGAGCACCTACAGCAATGGGGGCGATGCCAACTGCGTGGAGGTGGCAGTCGGCGTTTCGGGTGTTGTCCCGGTTCGAGACAGCAAAGACGTGCGTGTCGGTCACCTCTTGGTGCCCTCTGCCTCGTGGGCGGCCCTGACGGCTGCGCTCACCCGCTGATCAGGGCATAGAGCCGCCCTGGCGACTTGGCGGCTCCGCTACGAGATGAAGGTCGGCTGACCCATCGGGTTCACCCCGTGAGTGCGGCCAGCCGGAGGTCGACCACGAGGGTGTTGATCGCTTCGCGGTCGGGGCGGTCGGGGAGGACCGAGTCGATGGCGTCGAGGGTGGCCTTCTCGCGTTCGAAGCGTTGCGTGAACGCCTCGGGGTTCTCGGCGGCGAGCCGACCCGCAGCGAAGAGGTCTTCGCGGTGGGCGCTGACGTCGAGCAGCAACTCGCCCGTGCGGAGCACGTGTTGGGCCTGGAGCAGGAGTCGTAGGCAGTGCCGGCCGTGTTTGGCGGTGCGCTTGGCCGTGTCGGAGGAGAAGCCATCCTTGCCCGCCTCGTGCCGACCCAGCAGCCGCTTGGCCTGTTGGATGGCGTAGCCGCCGTAGGCCGACCGCACGTATTCGGTGGACAGGAACGCGCCGCGCAGGGACCGGAGTCGGCGGCCCGCCTCGGTCTCGACCCGGTACTCGGGGAGCCAGAGCAGCTCGGTCACCGTCGGGTTGCACTTGAGCGCCAGCCCGCAGTACTTGCCCAGTTCGTGCATCGTCACGTCGGGCTTCGTGGTCACCTTGGAGCCGCTCGTCACCGTGGCGCCGTTCAGCCCGAGGACCTCGCGCGAGTCGGCGATGTACACGCCGAGCAGGTCCTCGTCCGACTCCGCCGTGGCCAGCCCATAGGCGGTCGAGCCGACCACTCCCATCAGCAGTGTGCGCATCTCGCCGATCCTCGCTCCCATGATCCTGCGGCCGAGCCCGAAGTATCCGACATCCCGCGCACGATGCGAATCCCGTTTTCCCGCCCGCGCACCCATCGACGCCGTCAGGACCGCCGGGACAACGCGTGGCCCAGGGCGACGACCCAGACCAGCAGCAGCGGCAGGGACAGCAGGGCCAACTGCGCGAACGCGGTGTTCAGGAGCAGGTAGCCGAGGCCGGAGCCGACGATCGTGGCGGCGAGGGCATGGCCGGTGAGCGATTCCCAGCGGCGCAGCGGCACGACCCGGCGCGCGGCGACACCCACGCCCAACGCCAGCGCGGCGAGGGCGAACATCTTGACCCCGTCGATGCGCTGGACCAGCTCGAACAGCCCGCCCGCGAGTCCGGGATCGGCTGCGTCGGCCCGGCCGATGGCGACCAGTTCGAGCACCAGTTGCACGGCGGCGAGCACGGCCGAGGTCAGGCCCGCCCAACCCGCGAAGCGGGTGGCCCGGTCCCGGCCGCCGGCCGCCCGGCGCAGCAGCGCGACACCGAGTACGGCCAGCGCGCCGGCCGCGAGCCCGTGTACGAGGACGGATTGCGCGACGGCCCGGCTCGCGTCGTCGACGTACGCGGAGGTGATCTGGGCGGCCGAGTCGCCCAGCTCCGGCGTGGTGCCGGCCGCGACGGTGAGGCCGGCGACCCAGGCGGCGGCGTGGGTGACACCGGCGACGAGCGGTTGCCGGTTCCGTGCGCCGGGTGCGTGCGGCAGCGGCGTGGCCTGCTCGCCCGAGGCGGGCGTCGCGGTCATCGTGTCCGTCGTGTTCATGGTGATGGTCATGAGGTCGTCTCCCGAGATTCGATCGGCTAACGGCGTTAGCCGCTTGGGTTCATCATCCGGCTAACGATGTTAGCCGTCAAGCCATCCCGGTCACTTCGCTTCATCTCCGCTTGCCTGAATACCCCCGGGGGGTATAGCTTTCGGTTGTGGCCGCGACCGAGGCCACCGAACGGCCGGACCGGCCCGCTCGACCACACCACTCGATTCCGGGAGCCCGTCATGACCGTCCACGCCCACCACGCCGCAGCCCCCGCCACGCCCGAGGGCCTCCAGGTCTCCCGCGACGGCTACACGCTGGTCCCGGTCGCGGCGCCCGCCGGCACCTTCGCGTTCCGGATCGACGGCCCCGACGGAGCTCCGGTGCGCGAGTACCTACCGCAACACGACAAGGACCTGCACCTGATCGTGGTCCGCCGCGACCTGAGCGGCTTCCGGCACGTTCACCCGGTGCTGGGCGAGGACGGCGTCTGGACCCAGGAACTCACCCTCGACCGGGCCGGCACCTACCGCGTCTTCACCGATTTCGCCCCGGCCGCCACCGGCACCCCGCTCACCCTCGGCGTGGACATCCACGTCGCCGGCGACTTCCGGCCGGTGCCGCTGCCCGCGCCCGCGCCGACCGCCGAGGTGGACGGGTACACGGTGACCCTGGCCGGTGAGCCGGCCGCCGGGCAGGGCGCGCACATCACCCTCGCGGTGGCCCGGGACGGCCGCCCCGTCACCGACCTGGAGCCGTACCTCGCCGCGTTCGGGCACCTCGTGGTGCTGCGCGAGGGCGATCTGGCCTACCTGCACGTACACCCGGGCGGCGCACCGGGCGACGGGATCACCCCGGCAGGCCCGGAGATCGCCTTCCACACCGAGCTGCCCAGCGTCGGCACCTACCGGTTCTTCCTCGACTTCCAGCACGGCGGCGTGGTGCGGACCGCGGAATTCACCGTCGAGGCCGCGAGGCCGACCGCCGCGCCGACCGGCGAGCCCGCCGACGCGCACGCGGGCCACCACGGTCACCACGGCCACCACCACGGCTGACCCGGACCGCCGGACCGACCCGACCCCGACACCGACGCGATCCCGCCATCCCGGGCCCGCGTCGGTGTCGTGTTTTCCCGGGCAGGGGGTACCGGAGCGGTGATCCGCCACCCATCCCGCCGCCCCGGAGGACCCACATGGCCGACGCCCGACCGCGACCAGCCCCCGCCGTCACCCCATCGGCCCACTCCGCCCGCGCCGCCACTCCACACCCACCCGGAGCCCTTCCGCGCCGTCGATCGCCGTACCGCGCCGACCCTTCCGTAGCCAAGTGACCGGCCGTTAACATCCGGAAGCTGCCTTCGACATGCGTCGATATGCGTCGACGTGCTTCGTCAGGCGAGGAGGCGACGTCGTGCCCGTACTTCGTTCCCGGCTCGATCCCCGGTCGGACACCTACCGGGACAACCGCACGGCGCAGCTCGCCGCCCTCGCGGCGCTGCACGAACAGCTCGACCTGGCCCGCGCCGGCGGCGGCGAGCGCTACGTCGAACGGCACCTGGCGCGCGGGCGGCTGACCGCACGTCAGCGGATCGAGCTGCTGCTCGACCAGGACGCGCCCTTCCTGGAACTGTCCTCACTCGCCGCGTGGGGTACCGAGTTCACCGTCGGCGCGGGTCTGGTCACCGGCATCGGCCCGGTCTCCGGCGTGGAGTGCGTGCTGATCGCCAACGACCCGACGGTGCGCGGCGGTTCGCTCAACCCATACGCCCTGCGCAAGAACCTGCGTGCGCTGGAGATCGCCCGCCGCAACCGGCTGCCGGTGATCAGCCTGGTCGAGTCCGGCGGGGCCGATCTGCCCACCCAAGCCGAGTTGTTCGTCCCCGGTGGGCGGGTCTTCCACGACCTGACCGAGCTGTCCGCGCTGGGCATTCCCACCATCGCGCTGGTGTTCGGCAACTCGACGGCGGGCGGCGCGTACATCCCGGGGCTGTGCGATCACTCGGTGCTCGTGGCCGGGCAGGCCAAGGTGTTCCTGGGCGGTCCGCCGCTGGTGCGGATGGCCACCGGCGAGGAGGCCGACGACGAGGAGTTGGGCGGCGCCGCGATGCACGCGCGCGTGTCCGGGCTCGCCGATCACTACGCCGTCGACGAGTACGACTGCCTGCGGATCGGGCGGCGGATCGTGGCCGACCTGAACTGGCGCAAACGCGGACCCGGACCGACGAAGCCGGCGGACGAGCCGCTGTACGACATCGACGAGGTGCTCGGCCTGGTCTCGGCGGATCTGCGAGTCCCTTTCGATCCAAGGGAGTTGCTGGCCCGGGTCGTGGACGGCTCGCGGTTCGGCGAGTACAAGCCCGGCTACGGGACCAGCCTGGTCACCGGATGGGCGTCCGTGCACGGCTTCCCGGTCGGCGTACTGGCCAACGCGCGCGGCGTGTTGTTCGGCGAAGAGTCGAAGAAGGCCGCCGAGTTCATCCAGTTGGCGAACCGCTCGGACACCCCACTGCTGTTCCTCCAGAACACCACCGGCTACATGGTGGGCACCGCGTACGAGCAGGGCGGCATCGTCAAGGACGGCGCCAAGATGATCAACGCGGTGACCAACTCGACCGTGCCGCATCTGACCCTGAACATCGGCGCGTCCTTCGGCGCGGGCAACTACGGCATGTCCGGCCGCGCCTTCGACCCGCGGCTGCTGTTCGCGTGGCCGACCGCGAAGCTCGCGGTGATGGGCGCCGCGCAACTGGCCGGCGTGTTGTCCATCGTCGGCCGACAGGCCGCCGCCGCGCGCGGGATGCCCTTCGACGAGGACGTGGACGAACTGCGGCGCGGCGCGATCGAGGCGCAGATCGAGCGTGAGTCGCACGCCTTCTTCGTCACCGCGCGGCTCTACGACGACGGCGTGATCGACCCGCGCGACACCCGCACCGTGCTCGGCATCGCACTGTCGGCGGCCCACTCGGCACCGATCGCGGGCACCACGGGATACGGGGTCTTCCGGATGTGACCCGCCTCGCAACCGCCGCCGGCGGCAACACCGCGAGCGCCGCCCACACCCCAAGCACTCGACGCCAGGCACCCGAAACCGAAACCGACCCCACCCGGCACCGACCCGAACCGCACCGATTTGCAACCGGAATCAACCGGGAAACCCGCACCGACCCGGAAACCCGCACCCCGAGGGGATCGTATGCCGCTCATCCGCAGGCTGTTGATCGCCAACCGCGGCGAGATCGCGGTTCGCATCGCCCGCACCGCGCACACGATGGGCATCGACACCGTGGCCGTGTACGCCGACCCCGATGTCGACTCGCCGCACGTGGCGGCGGCCGACCAGGCCGTCCGGCTGCCGGGTGACGCGGCCGCGGACACCTATCTGCGCGGCGACCTGCTGGTCGAGGCGGCCCGCACCACCGGCGCCGACGCGATCCACCCGGGCTACGGGTTCCTGTCCGAGAACGCCGACTTCGCCCGGCAGGTCGAGGCCGCCGGGCTCGTGTTCGTCGGACCCGCCCCGGACACCATCGCCGCGATGGGCGACAAGCTCGCCGCGAAAAAACTGCTGGGCGCCGCCGGTGTGCCGGTCCTCCCGGGTGGCATCGTCCGCGACGACGCGAAGGCCGAAGCGCTCGACGCGCTCGCGGCCCGGATCGGCTTCCCGCTCCTGGTCAAGGCCGCCTTCGGCGGCGGCGGTCGAGGCATGCGCGCGGTGCGCGAACAGGCGGACCTCGCCCGGGCGGTGGCCGCCGCCCGGCGCGAGGCGGGCACCGCGTTCGGCGACGACACCGTCTTCCTGGAGCGCCTGGTCGAGCGACCGCGGCACGTCGAGGTACAGATCTTCGGGGACAGCCACGGAAACGTGCTCGCGCTCTTCGAACGGGACTGCTCGGTCCAGCGCCGGCACCAGAAACTGATCGAGGAGAGCCCCTCGCCCGCCGTCGACCGGGCGCTGCGCGAGCGGCTGTGCGCGGCGGCCGTCGCCGCGGGTCGGGCGATCGGCTATGTCGGCGCGGGAACCGTCGAGTTCGTGCTCGACCCCGCCGGCGCCTTCCACCTCCTGGAGGTCAACACCCGACTCCAGGTCGAGCATCCGGTCACCGAACTGACCACCGGACTCGACCTGGTCCGGCTGCAACTCCTTGTCGCCCAGGGCCACGCCCTGCCCGACGCACCGGTCGCCGTCGGCCACGCGATCGAGGCCCGGCTGTACGCGGAGGACCCGGTACGCGACTACGCCCCCTCGGTCGGCATACTGCACCGCTTCGAAATCCCCGAGACGGACGGCATCCGGGTGGACGCCGGCGTGGTCACCGGCAGCCGGGTCGGTCCGCACTACGACGCGCTGCTGGCCAAGGTGATCGCGTACGCGCCGACCCGCGACGAGGCCTGCCGCAAGCTCGCCCACGCGCTTGCCCGGGCCCGGCTGCACGGCGTACGCACCAACCGGGACCTGCTCGTGGGCATCCTGCGCTCGCCGGAGTTCGCCGCCGGTGACGCGGACACCGGCTTCCTGACCCGGCATTCGGCCGCCGACCTGTGCGCCGCCGACCCGGCGGTGTCCGCGATCCACGCCGCCGCCGCGGCACTTGCCGGGCAGGCCGAGCGGCGCGCGGCGGCCCGCGTACTGACGGGCATCCCCAGCGGCTGGCGCAACGTCCGCAGCGCCGACCAGCAGGTGACCTACTCGCACGACACGGACGGCCCTACGACCGTCACCTACCGCCTCCCGGACCATCTCGCCATCGACGGAAAGCCCCTGCCCGGACTGGTCGTTCACGCCGCGCACGCGGATCGGGTGGACCTGGGCGCGGACGGCGTGCGGCGCACGATCGCGGTGCACCGGGTCGGCGACACGATCTACCTGGACAGCCCGCTCGGCGCGAGCGAGTTGATCGAACTGCCCCGCCTGCCCGAACCCGCCGAGTCCGAGGCCGAACCCGCCGGCTCGCTGCTGGCCGTGATGCCCGGCACCGTGGTGCGGGTCGCGGTCGCCGAGGGCGAGCACGTGGTGGCCGGACAACTCGTGCTGGCGGTGGAGGCGATGAAGATGGAGCACGAGGTGACCGCGCCACACGGGGGCGTGGTGACCCACCTGCCGGTCGGCCCCGGAGAACCGGTGGACGCCGGCGCGGTGTTGGCCGTGGTGACCGCCCCGGTGGAGGCGGCCGGATGAGCGGGACGCGACGACGAGAGGACCCTGCGGGTGACGAGCGTGCCGCCCGCCGCCCGGTGCGGATCGCGAACTGCTCCGGTTTCTACGGCGATCGGCTCGCCGCCGCCCGCGAGATGGTCGAGGACGGCCCGATCGACGTGCTCACCGGCGACTATCTCGCCGAGCTGACCATGTCCATCCTGTGGAAGGCCCGGGCCAAGGATCCCGCCGCCAGCTACGCGCGCACCTTCGTGACCCAGCTGGAACAGGTCATGGGCACCTGCCTGGACCGGGGCATCCGGATCGTTTCGAACGCCGGCGGCCTCAACCCGGCCGGCCTCGCCGAGCGGCTGCGGGCGAGCGCGGAACGCCTGGGCCTGGCCCCACGGATCGCCTACGTCACCGGCGACGACGTGCTGGACCGGATCGACGCCGGCCCGCGCGCGGTGACCGCCAACGCCTACCTCGGCGGCTGGGGCATCGCCGAAGCGCTCGCCGAGGGCGCGGACATCGTGATCTGTCCGCGGGTGACCGACGCGTCGCTGGTGGTCGGCCCGGCCGCGTGGTGGCACGGCTGGCGGCGCACGGACCACGATCGGCTCGCCGGCGCGATCGTCGCCGGCCATGTGATCGAGTGCGGTCCGCAGGCCACGGGTGGCAACTACCCCTTCCTCGGTGACCTGCCGCGCCTGCAACGCCCCGGCCGCACCGCCGACTTCGCGCTGGACACCCGTCGCCCCGGCTTCCCGATCGCCGAGGTCGCCGCGGACGGATCCTCGGTGATCACCAAGCACCGCGGCACCGGCGGCCTGGTCTCGATCGGCACGGTCACCGCGCAACTCCTGTACGAGATCGCCGGACCCGCCTACGCCAACCCGGACGCCGTGGCCCGCTTCGACACCATCACGCTGGGCCGAGCCGGCGCGGACCGGGTCCGGATCCGCGGCGTACGCGGCCTGCCGCCGCCGCCCACCCTCAAGGTCGCCGTCAACGAGCTCGGCGGCTACCGCAACACCATGACCATGGTGCTGACCGGCCTGGACATCGAGGCCAAGGCCGCGCACGCCGAACGCATGTTGTTCGACACGCTCGGCGGCCGGGATCGATTCGCCGAGGTAGACGTGCGGCTGATCCGCTACGACCGACCCGACGCACCGACCAACGAGCAGGCCACCGCGCATCTGCGGGTCACCGTCAAGGACCCCGACCCCACCAAGGTCGGCCGGGCCTTCTCCGGCGCGGTCGTCGAACTCGCGCTGGCCGGCTACCCGGGCTTCCACACCACCACGCCACCCACCGCCGAGACCGCGTACGGCGTCTTCCGCGCCGCGTGGATCCCGGCGACCGAGGTCGAGCACACCGTGGTGCTGCCCGACGGCACAGCCAAGGTGATCGCCCCGCCCGAACACACCGCACCGCTGCCCGATCCCATGCCCGCCCCCGAACCCGCGGCCCGCGACGGGGGACCGACCCGCCGGGTCCCGCTCGGACTGGTCTGTGGCGCGCGTTCCGGCGACAAGGGCGGCGACGCCAACCTCGGCCTGTGGGCCCGCGACGACGTGGGATTCCGCTGGCTGCGCGGACACCTGACGGTGGATCGACTGCGCGAACTGCTCCCCGAGGCTGCCGAATTGCCGATCCGGCGGTACGTGCTGGAGAACCTGCGCGCGGTCAACTTCGTGATCGCCGGCCTGCTCGGCGAGGGCGTCGCGGCCTCCACCCGCCCGGACCCGCAGGCCAAGGGCCTGGCCGAGTACATCCGGTCCCGGCACACCGACATTCCCACGACGCTGCTGGACGGGTGAGCCATGCGATTCGACGAGAGCGACGAACACCGGGCCCTGCGCGCGGCGGTGGGGGCGATCACCGACGGATTCGGCCCCGGCTACTTCGCCGAGCACAGCCGCGACCGCCGGCCCACCACCGAACTGTGGCGGGCCCTCGGCGAACACGGCTACATCGGCGTCAACATCCCGCAGGAGTATGGCGGCGGGGGCGGCGGCCTGGTCGAGCTGGCGATCGTATGCGAGGAGGTCGCCGCACACGGCTGCCCCCTGCTGCTGCTCCTGGTCTCCGGCGCGATCGCGGGCGAGGTGCTCACCCGGTTCGGCACCGCCGAGCAGAAGGGCACCTGGCTGCCCCTCCTGGCGTCGGGCAGGGGCAAGATCGTGTTCGCGATCACCGAGCCCGACGCGGGCTCCAACACCCACCGCCTGGCCACCACCGCGACCCGGGACGGCGAGGGCTGGTTGTTGCGCGGCACCAAGCAGTTCATCTCCGGCGTCGACGAGGCCGACGCGATCCTGGTGGTCGCCCGAACCGGCACCGACCCCGGCTCCGGGCGCGGCCGGCTCTCGCTGTTCCTGGTGGACGCGAACCACCCGCGCCTGACCGCGAACCCGCTGGCGATCGAAGGCGCGGCGCCGGAGCGGCAGTTCACGCTGTTCTTCGACGACGTACCGGTGTCCGCCGACCGCCTGATCGGTACCGAGGGCGACGGGCTGCGCCAGGTGTTCCACGGCCTGAACCCGGAGCGGGTGACCGGCGCGGCACTGGGCGTGGGCATCGCCCGCCACGCGCTCGCCCGAGCCGCCGAGTACGCCCGTACCCGCGAGGTGTGGGGCGCCCCCATCGGCACCCACCAGGCCATCGCGCACCCGCTCGCCGAGGCCGCGATCGAGGTCGAGCTGGCCGCGCTGATGACGGCCCGGGCGGCCTGGCTGCACGACGCGGGCGAGCACATGGTCAAGGCCGCGGGAGAGGCCGCGAACATGGCCAAGTACGCCGCCGCCGAGGCCGCCGTGCACGCGGTCGACGCCGCCATCCAGACCCACGGCGGCAACGGCATGAGCCGCGACTACGGACTGGTCCCGCTGTGGGGTATCGCCCGCACGCTGCGGATCGCCCCGGTCAGCCGGGAGATGATCCTCAATCATGTGGCGCAGCACACACTCGGATTGCCGCGTTCGTACTGACCACGCTCGACCATGGCCCGACCACGTCCGGGGCGCGCCCGGAGGGCGGAGGAGCCGGCGGGCTCGCGTGCGACTTGTGAATGACGCGGCCATGGACTCTGGATCGACGCGCGCACGCGCCGCCGGGCACAGGATGGACGGGCAGGCTGCTCCGCTCCCGGCGCGACTGTGTGGGGTGCGGGCCGGGATCGGAGCTATCGGTCGGGCCCGGCGAAGAAGGCAGTGGGAGCGTGGATCAAGAGTTGGCGGGACGCCCCTTCTGGGACGTGGACATCACGAGCATCTGGTTCGTCATAGGCATGGCGGTCGTCACCGCCGGCACCGCGTTCGCCACCGTCTGGTTCTGGAACCGCCCCACCCTCCAGCGCACCCGCCGCATCTGCACCCTGCTGTTCACCCAGCTCATGGTGACCTTCACCATCCTGGCCGCGGTCAACGCGCAGATGTACTTCTACTCGACCCTGTCCGACCTGATGCACATCGCCGACGGACCGTCCGTGCCGGACGTGCCGGTGGCCACCGTGAAGGTCAAGCACCTCGACCCCAAGCCGGCCGTCCCGTTCTCCGACGACGGCGGCAAGGGCCTGCCGTTCATGGTCACCAAGCCCCCGCTGACCGACCAGCCCAGGGCCCCGCACCCCCGGCGCAAGGGCGCCGACCCCAAGCACGGCGTGCTGGTCAACACGAGCATCCAGGGCCCACGTACCGGCTACCGGCTGGACACCTTCGTCTACCTGCCCGCCGCCTACTTCGCGCCGGAGAACACCCGCGCCCGCTTTCCGGTGATCCAGCTCACCTCCGGCTTCCCCGGCACGCCCGACACCTGGCTGCGCCGGATGAAGGTGCACCAAATGCTCGCCGGCCTGATGGAATCGGGCCGGATGCCGCCGACCATCGTGGTGATCGCGGCCCAGAACCCGATCGCGGGCCGGGACAGCGAATGCGTGGACGCCCCGGGCGGCTCCCGCGCGGACACCTACCTCGGCCAGGACGTGCCGGACGCCATCACGGCCAACTTCCGGACCGCGCCCGCGCCGGCGCACTGGGGTCTGCTCGGCTACTCCACCGGCGGTTTCTGCTCCGCGAACCTGATCCTGCGCCACCCCGACCGCTACGCGGCGGCGGCCAGCCTCTCCGGCTACTTCAAGGCGATCACCGACATGACCACCGGCGACCTGTATCGCGGCGACGAAGGGCTGCGCCGGGCCAACAGCCCGCTGTACACCATCGAGGACGCGCGCAGGCCGCCGGTGCGGATGTACCTGTTCGCGGCCAAGGGTGAGGGCAAAACGGCCCGGGAAGCACGCGACTTCGCTCGCAGGTTCCGGCCGACGGACACCGTGAAGGTGCGGATCGAGCCGTCCGGCGGGCACAACTTCGGCACCTGGGCCAAGGGTCTGCCGGCCGCGTTCGAGTGGCTGGGGCGCGAACTGGCGCCGCCGGCGGGGGATCGGCCCGGCGGCGAGGTACGCGGACCGGCCTTCGCGGGTGGGCGACCGCTGCACTGAGCGGGCTTCGAGAGCGCTCGGAGCCGCCCCCGGGAGGGCCCGGGGACCCGCTTGACGCGCACGGACCGGGCACGTGCGTCGCGGACCCGCTCGGCGCGGACGCGGGCGGTGTCTTCAATACGGCTGGGTACGGTGCGAGACTTCTGCGGCGCCATCCGAACGGAAGCTCAGGAGCCCGCGCCCCGCTCGGGAGCGGGACCGTCGCACCGAGACGAGGATCGCCCATGCATCCCGGTGTCATCGCCGCCGCGCACCCCGACCGCCCCGCCGTGATCATGGCCGACACCGGCCGTGTCGTCACCTACGCCGAACTGGACGCGGAATCCAACCGCTTCGCACACCTGCTGTACGACGCCGGGCTGCGTCCCGGCGACCACATCGCCATCGCGCTGGAGAACCACCCGCTCTACCTCGCGCTCACCTGGGCCGCGCAGCGCTCCGGGTTGATCTACACGCCGATCGGCGTTCGGCTGCACCCGGACGAGCTGGTGTACGTGGTGGACAACTGCGGGGCCCGGGTGTTCGTCTCCTCGGCCGCGCAGGCCGAACTCGCGAGTGCCGTCCTCGGGCGCGCGCCCCGGGTGGAGCGGCTGCTGATGCTGGACGGCGCGGCGCCGGGTTTCGAGCCGTACGAAGTCGCGGTCCGACCGTACCCGAGCACGCCGATCGCGACCGAGGTCGAGGGCGCGGACATGTTGTACTCCTCCGGCACCACCGGTCGCCCCAAGGGCGTGTTGCCCACCCGCGAGGACCACCCGGCGGGCACCGGACCGGCCCTGACGCTGTTTCACCTGATCGGCGCGCTGTACGGGATGAACACCTCGGGCGAGGGCGGCGACGTCTACCTGTGTCCCGCGCCGCTCTACCACGCGGCCCCGTTGCGCTATTGCATGCAGTTTCTGCGGGGCGGGCACACCGTGGTGGTCCTGGAGCGCTTCGACCCCGAGGCCGCGCTCGCCGCGATCGAGCGGTACCGGGTGACGCACAGCCAGTGGGTGCCGACCATGTTCGTCCGGATGCTCAAACTGCCGGTCGAGGTGCGCGAGCGGTACGACCTGTCGTCGCTGCGCTACGCGGTGCACGCGGCGGCGCCGTGTCCGCCCGAGGTCAAGGAACGCATGATGGCCTGGTGGGGGCCGGTGGTGTACGAGTACTACGCCGGTACCGAGGGCAACGGCTACGTCGGCTGCACCCCGGAGGAATGGCTCGCGCACCCGGGCACGGTGGGGCGGGCGATCCTGGGCACCCCGCACATCTGCGACGAGGAGGGCCGCGAACTGCCGGTAGGCGAGCACGGCATCGTCTATTTCGCCGACGGGCCGCGGTTCTCGTACCACCGCGACCCGGCCAAGACCGAGGCCGGCCGCGATCCCGGCGGCCGGGGCTGGACCACGCTGGGCGACATCGGCCGGCTGGACGCGGACGGCTACCTGTATCTGACGGATCGTCAAGCACACATGATCATCAGTGGTGGGGTGAACGTGTACCCGCAGGAGGTGGAGAACCTGCTCGCACTGCATCCCGCGATCGCCGACGTCGCGGTGTTCGGCATTCCGCACGAGGACCTGGGCGAGCAGGTCAAGGCGGTTGTGCAACCGGCCGAAAGCGCGTTGGTGGGACCTGAGTTGGCCGACGAGCTGATCGCCTACTGCCGCGCACGGCTGGCCCACCACAAGTGTCCTCGGTCGGTGGACTTCCGCGCCGAACTGCCTCGGCACGCGACCGGGAAGCTGTACAAGCGCCTGCTGGTCGAGGAGTACCGCGCGGCCGCGGTGGGTTCGTCCTGAGCACGGCCAATTGCCTTGACGCGCGGCATGATCACCTTGGTACGGTCCGCGCGTGTTCACCCTCACCGAACCCCCGATCTTCGGCCGTCTCCGGGACGCCCGCTCCGTGTTGATCGCCGGTGCGGGCGGCGGCTTCGACGTGTTCGCCGGCCTGCCGCTCGGTCTGGCGCTGACCGAGCAGGGCAAACGGGTGCACTACGCGAACCTGTCGTTCGTGACGGTGGATCGACTCCCCTCCCGCGACCGGCTGTTGCCGGGACTGGCGGCGGTACGGCCGGACACGCCGGGCAACGACGACTACTTCCCGGAGCGGGCACTGGCGATGTGGCTTGCGCGCAACGGACTTCCGGAGACGGTGTACGCGTTCGGGAAGACCGGGGTCGAGCCGTTGCGGGCCGCCTACCGCCGGTTGGTCAAGGACCTGGACGTGGACGCGATCGTGCTCGTGGACGGCGGTACCGACATCCTGATGCGCGGCGACGAGGCGTCGTTGGGCACTCCGGAGGAGGACATGACCAGCCTCGCCGCGGTGGCCGGCGTACGGGTGCCGACCCGGCTGGTCGTCTCGCTCGGCTTCGGCATCGACTCCTACCACGGCATCTGCCACGCCCAGGTGTTGGAGAACCTGGCCGCGCTCACCCGCTCGGGGCACTACCTCGGCGCGCTGTCGATCCCGCGCGAATCGCGTGAGGGGGCGCTGTATCTGGACGCGGTGGCATACGCGAATCGGCTCACCCCGCGGCGATCGAGCATCGTGCACGGATCGGTCGGCGCGGCGTTGCAGGGGCGGTTCGGCGACGCGCATTTCACCGAACGCACTGGCAACAGCGAGCTGTTCATCAATCCGTTGATGAGTGTGTACTTCACTGTCGACCTGGCCGGGCTGGCCGAACGCTCGTTGTACCTGTCGCTGTTGGAGGGCAGCGTGACGATCTGGGACGTCGCGCGCCGGATCGACGAGTTCCGCGACGGGTTGGCGACCACTCGGCCGAGGCAGACGATCCCGCACTGACGTGCGGGGGCGCCGGCCCGGGACGGTGTTCGGGACGCGAGGCGGTCGTGCCGCGGCATGGCGGGGCCGGTGACCGGGCGTCAGGTTTCGCGCAGTGGGCGGTAGTCCTGCGGGCTCAGGCCGAACGTCCAGGCCACGCCCTCGCGGGCGGTCTCGGTGTCCGGCGGTACGCGCAGCCAATAGGTGCGGGTGGTGCCGTCCGGTTCGGGGGTGGAGTTGAGCACCTCGACCATCACGATCGGCTCGTCGTCGTCGAGTTCGATCTCCCACAACACGCCGGTCTCGTCCCGGTCCAGCGGTTGCGCGCCGACCTCGCGCAGGTAGCGGTCGTAGCCGTAGATCTCCAGCATCACCCGGCGCAGCTCGGCGTTGTCCTCGTTGTGGATCGCGCGTACGGTCAGCCGGCTGCCGCCGGGGCCGAGCCCGCCGACGAAGTCGGCCGGGACGGGCATCCCGCGCCACGCGTGCAGCGCGAAGCCGTCGGCGTAGCTCAGTGCGGGGCCGTCGCCGTTGTGCAGCCGCGACTGGTCGTCGCGGTGCATCGTGGTGGGCCGCTCGCTGACGAGCACGACCCGCTCGTACGGCCACCACCAGCCGATGTGCCGGGCCACCTCGCCGAGTTCGGCCAGGAGCGGGAACTCGAACTCGGGGAAGCGCTCCTTGAGTCCGTCGAAGACCGCGAGCCAGGCCGCGTCGTGCTGACCGCCCAGGGCACTGTGCGTGGTCGCGCGGACCTTGTCCGCGACGTCCCAGCGGCCTCGCGAGGCGGGGGTGCGCACGGACGGGTCCCACGCGCCGACGCCGGAGTGCACGGCCTCACGGATCCGTTCGGTGAGCTGCCGGGTGGGCTCCCACAGCCGATCGGCGCCCTCGGCCCAGGCGAGATCCCAGCCGGTTGCGCCGAGCGCCGCGGTGGCCTCGGCCTTGGCGGCCGTCCAGGGGCCGCTCCAGAGCCGTTCCTGCACGGGGCGGCCCGGACGGCCGGGCACCTTCACCGACAGCCGGGTGGCGGCGAGGTCGGCGGGCTTGCAACTGCCGGCCGCCACGGCGGCGGCCACCGCCGCCGCGAGGGGCGAGTCGTACCAGACCACCCGCTCCGGCTCGGGCATGCCGGCAGCCCGGTACACGGCCTTGATGGCCGCCTCGGCGGCGGGTCGGTCGGCGGGACCGGTGGCGGCGGCCACGTGCGCCCAGTCGGTGACGGCCTCCGCCAACGCGAGCCGATCCGCGAGGTCGAGCACGGCGAAGTGGCGGGGGACGGTCGCGTGGTGGGCGGTCGCGGTCGGCCCCGGTCGGCGGGTGGCGGCGGGCCGCGGGGTCTCGGGCCCGGTCGGCCCGGGCTCGTCGGCCGTGTGGGTCGGGGCGTGATGCGGGGCGCGCCTGGCGCGGAGGGCGGCCCGTGCCGCCTGGTCGGCTTCGGAGATCGCCGCTGGGGCGGGAGCCTGGGCGTCGGCTGCCGCAGGAGCCGGGGGAGCGGCCGGCGTCGCCCCTTCGGCCGCCCGGGCCGCCCGTGCTACGCGGTCACGGTGCGCGGCCCAGGACGCGGCGGCCGGGTTGGCGGGCGGAGCGGGTGGAGCCGGCGGGGGCGGGACGACCGCCTTGCGCGGCAGCGCGATCCCGGGCAACTTGCGGGGCGGCGTGGCCATCGTGTCTCCCGTGACTTGCGGTTGCGTCTTGGTCGGCTTGGGACGATCGCGCCCACCGGCTCCGCCCGAAGCATCCGAAGGCGGAGCCTACGGTTCTACCGGCAACGCCGTGCCCGCCTCCACCCGGCCGGCTCGATGGCAGTCGGGGAGCGGCTCCCGGCGTTCGGCGGTGATCCACCGGAACACTTCGGCGGGTGCGTTTCGGCGCGCGGTGGGTGTGGCGACCGGTCGTCGTGCCCTGCGCGCCACGCCGGGCGTGCCGCGGTGTCTCCGCTCCGCGGCTCGGAGTTCGGCGCCGAGCCGCGTCCGGCAGGTCTCTCGCATCGCCCACCGCGCCGGCACCGGCGGAGGTTCGGTGCGGGCCGCCGAAAGCCCCGGGCGGGCCCTACACCCGGCTTCAACCCTCGACAGGGCCCCGCGGATGCGATGCCGCGCGTCGCGGCGCTCGGCGAAGCGTCGAATTCGACGCTAGTCCGCCACCATCCGGACCGCGCCCGGGATGTACTCGCGCTGGCGGACCACGCGATACCAACCCATCGGGAGGTCGATCGTGGCGTGCTCCTCGTGCACGATGCGGGTGGCCTCGTCGAGGCGGAGGTGCCCGATCAGCATCGGCTCCGGGGCCAGGTAGAGCGTGCCGCTGCCCACGACGGCGTGTGCGTGCCCGGTGGCCTCGCCGAGCGCGAGCACCAACCGCCCACGCGCGTCACGGGGTTTGGTCGGCAGCGCCTTCACCCCGTTCGGCACGGTCTGCTCATGGATCGGCTGCAACAGGATGTCGCCCTGACGAAACACGGCGAACCTCCATCGTGATAGTCGAATCAGGGTCGGCTCAACCCCACCGCCCCACACGCTAACCACCCCGACCGACACCCGCGCCCCACCCGTGCGCCGGACCCCGCGTGCGCCGAAGAGCGACAGCCGACTCGGCCATCCGCCGGCGATGTCCCCCAAGCACCGACCGGCCCGTACATCCTCGTCGGCGGCACAGCCCCGAGCGCCCGCCGGCGCCGCCCGGCCACGCGCGCTCGGCCGGGCCCGACCGGCCCCACGTGCCCACCGGCGACACCCACCCCGCAGCCCCGAAGGCCCAGTGCGACACCGGCTCCGCCCCGAACCACCCGATCCCGCCCCGCGCGTCCCACGCACCGACCGCACCGCACCGCCCCGCGCGCTCGCCGCTCAATAGCCCGTCGGGCGGATCAGGCCGGATTCGTAGGCGTAGACCGCTGCCTGGGTTCGGTCGCGGAGGCCCAGTTTGATCAGGATTCGGCCGACGTGGGTCTTCACGGTTTGTTCGGCCACCACCAACGCGGCGGCGATCTCCGCGTTGGACAGGCCCTGGGCGATCAGGGACAGGACTTCGGTCTCCCGCTCGGTGAGGTCGCCGAGGCGCTCCTTGAGCGGGGTCCGGGGAGCGCCGCCGAGCCGGGAGAACTCGGTGATCAGGCGCTTGGTGATGTTCGGCGCCAGGAGCGCGTCGCCGGCGGCCACCACCCGTACCGCGTGCGCGAGTTCCTCTGCGGAGGCGTCCTTGAGCAGGAAGCCGGAGGCACCCGCGCGCAGCGCCTCGTACACGTACTCGTCCAGGTCGAACGTGGTCAGCACGAGGACCTTGGCCGAGCCGTCGCCGGCACCGGTGATCCGCCGGGTGGCCTCGATGCCGCCCAGCCGAGGCATCCGGATGTCCATCAGCACCACGTCGGGGGAGAGTTCGGCCACCCGCCCGACCGCGTCGAGGCCGTCCACGGCCTGCCCGACCACCTCGATGTCGGGCTCCGCGTTCAGCAGCACGGTGAAGCCCTGTCTGACCATCATCTGGTCGTCGGCGATCAACACCCGGATGGTCACGAACGGTCCTCCAACGGAAGCCTTGCCACTACCTCGTAACCGCCGCCGGGAATGGGCCCGTCGGCGAACTCCCCGCCCAGCATCGCGACCCGCTCGCGCATCCCGAGCAACCCGTGCCCGCCGGTCGACGCGGCCGGTTGCCCGGGCGGCTCCGACGCCTCGGCCGCGGTGTTGGCGATCCGGATGGCCAACCCGGTCGCCTGGTAGCCCAGTTCCACCCGGATCGCCGCGCCGGGCGCGTGCCGCAGCACATTGCTGAGCGCCTCCTGCACGATCCGGAACCCGGACAGCTCCACCCCCGGCGGCAGCGCCCGCCGCTCGCCGGTGATCCGGGTGTCGACCCGCAGACCCGCGCCGCGCACGTTGTCGACCAACTCGTCCAGCCGGTCCAACGTGGGCTGCGGGGCGTGCCGCATGGCGTCGGACAACTCGTCCTCCGAGCGCAGCACACCCAGCACCCGGCGCAGTTCGGTGAGCGCGTCGACCGCGTTCGCGCGGATGCCGACCAGGTTCTCCTTGAGCGCGTCGGAGGGGTTCTCCACCAGGTGCGGGGCGACCTGCGCCTGGATGGAGATCACCGACATGTGGTGCGCGACCACGTCGTGCAACTCGCGGGCGATCCTGGTGCGTTCCTCCAGGAGGGTGCGCCGAGCCCGCTCCTCGGCGGTCAGTTCCGCCTGGACCACCAACTCGGTCCGGGCCACCCGACGCCCGCGCAGCGCGGCGCCGATCACCGCCGCGGCCGTCATCATCAGCGCGGCCTGCATCAGGTCGGACCGGGACCCGGGGAGGGGGTCCGCCATGCAGCCCAGTCCGGCCAGCACACTGATCAGCAGCGCCTCGGCCGCGATGCGCGGGCGCGAGCGCAGGGCCACCAGGAACAGCACGCCCGCGTGCACCGCGATCCCGGCTCCGGTCCACGGATAGAGCTGCGGGCCGGCCGGATCCGCCAACAGGGCGGTCAGCACCATCGCCGCGGTCGCCACCCACCAGGCCGGCACCGGCCGGAACATCGCGGCCACCACCGCCGCCGGCCCGATCCCGCCGAGCAGCAGGCCGACATCGTTGCCCAGGCCGTACTGCCACGCGCTCTGGTTGACGTTGATCGCCCCGACGGGGATCACCAGGACCACCAACAGCACCGCGGAAGCCGGTTGCCAGTCCCGCCAGCCACGCGGCAGCGGATCGGGTTTCGGGTTCCACAGGTCGTGCCGCAGCACGCGCGCCACCGCGGTCGCCGCCGTCCCGATCCGCCCGATCCTCCCCTTTCGCACAGGATCAACCCTAGGCATGCCCCACCTCCGCCCTCCGGGCGGGCTCCGAGCACGCCCCGGAGGCGACGCTAGGCGCCCTCCGCACCCGCGGGCGTCCCGCCCAGGGGCCCACCCGCGGGGTAGCTCGGAAGTACGACGGGTATCGGGGCGCGCCCGCCCGCGTGGCCGACCCGCGCCGCCCGGCCCTCGGCCGAACCGCGCACCCCGACCCGCGCAGCCCGGCCCGCACCGGCCCGCGCGCCCCGACCCCGCACCCTCAGCTCCGCTCCTTGACCCCCGCCAGCATGCCCTCGATGCGATCGGGCGGCCCCGGCCGGGAGAAGTACCAGCCCTGCCCCGCGTCGCAGCCGATCGCCCGCAGCCGCTCCGCCTGGACCGCCGTCTCGATGCCCTCGGCCGTCACCGTGAGGCCGATCGCGTGCGCCAGTTCGACCAGGGAGGCCACGATCCGGCCGTCCACCGGATCGGAGTCGCCGGGTTGGCGCAGGCCCTCGACGAAGGAGCCGGCGATCTTCAGCTCGCACACCGGCAGTCGGCGCAGATAGGCCAGGTTCGAGTAGCCGGTGCCGAAGTCGTCGATCGCGATCCGGATGCCCATCGCGGCCAGTTCGCGCAGCCGCTCCAGCGGACCACCGTCGGTGGACATGATCTGACTCTCGGTCAGCTCGAATTGCAGCCGACCCGGATCCAGGCCGGTCTCGGCCAGCACCCGCTCCACCTGACGGACCAGGCCCGGTTCGCGGCACTGGCGTTCGGCCAGGTTGACGCTGATGAACGGCGCGCCGTCCGGCTCCAGGTCCTGCCAGCGGCGCGCCTCGCGGCAAGCCTGCTCCAGCACGTGCATGCCCAGCGGCACGATCAGCCCGGTTTCCTCGGCCAGCCCGATGAATCGATCCGGACCGACCAGGCCGTTGCGCGGATGGCGCCAGCGCACCAGCGCCTCGACGCCGAGCACCCCGCCGTCGGCGAGCGAGACGAGCGGTTGGTAGTCGACGTAGAACTCGCCGTGGTGCAGCGCGGCGGGCATCTCCGCGGACAGCGTGTAGCGGGCCACCTCGCGGTCGTTGCGATCGGTGTCGAAAACCGTCCAGCGCCCCCGCCCGTCGGACTTGGCCCAGTACAGCGTTATGTCGGCAGCGCGCAGCGTGTCCGCCGGGCTGGTGCCGGCCACCGGCCGCTCGACGATGCCGATGCTCGCGGTGACCGTCAGGTCGTGGCCGCGGATCCGGAACGGCTCGCGCAACGCCGCGAACACGCCGTCGGCCAGCGCCACCACCTGCCCGGTCCCGGTGGAGTGTTCGACCAGGATGACGAACTCGTCGCCGCCCATCCGGGCCATCAGATGCCCGGCCTGGCCCGCGTACCGGCTCAGCCGCCGGGCCACCGCGACCAGGAGCTGGTCGCCCACGTCGTGCCCGAGGCTGTCGTTGACCACCTTGAACCCGTCCAGGTCCAGGTAGCACAGGCCGACCCGGTCCCCGGGGCCCGGGTGTTCGAACGCCGCGGTCAGCCGCTCGACGAACAACGCGCGGTTGGGCAGCCCGGTGAGCTGGTCGTGCATCGCCTGGTGGCGCAGCCTGGTGTGCAGGCGATGCCGGTCGGTGACGTCCTCCAGCATGCAGACCTGGTACTCCGGGTTGCCCTTGGAGTCGCGGACCAGGGACAGCGACAGATGCGTCCACAACGTCTCGCCGTCGGCCTTCTCGAACTGCTTCTCCAGGGCGAAGTGGTCGCGTTCGCCGCTGATCAACTCGTCGTAGAGCTTCCACATGTGGTCGGTGTCGCCGTCGTGCATGAAGTCGCGGACCTGCCGCTTGCACATCTCCTCGACGCTGGCCGCGAACATCGTGGTCATCGCCTGGTTGACGTCGATCACGTTGCCGTCGACGTCGCCGATCCCGATGCCGAGCGCGGCCTGATCGAAAACCGCCCGAAAGCGCGCTTCACTCGTGTGCAGTGCGTGCTCGGCACTGTCACGAGCGACCAGGACGGCGGCGTGGATGGCCTCCTGCTCGTCCAGGGTCCGTCTGCGCAGCGCCTCCGCGTAGCCCGCCGCGAGGGCGCCCATCAGCGCGGCGATCCGCTCCAGGTACGCCTCGGGGTCCTGGCCGCGGGCGACCGCGTCGCGGCGCAGGATGGGCCACCACGGGCCGACCAGGCCCAGCGTGCGCTCCAGCGTGCCGCTGCCGGTGAAGTGTTCGCCGACCAGGGACGCGCCCACGTCGCGCGCGGCGGCCGGGTCGAACGGCTCGGTGCGCAGCGCCTGCGCCATGCGCAGCGCCTGCCCGCGCAGGTATTGCTCGATCTCGGCACCGCTCAACGGGACGAAGCTGGTGCCCTCGATGGTGCGGGCCCAGTCGCGGGCGAACCGGCTCAGCGACGCCTCGGCCCCGTCGGCCCGCGCGTCGTCCGTTCCGCCGTTCACCCTGCGCTCCCCACGGTGGTCCGGGCGCACGCGCCGGCCCCCCGGCACGCCTGGACCCACGCTGTGCCCGGCGCCCACGATGGTCGATCCACCGCCCCACCTTTCCTCCTCGGGGGCGATCCGCCACCGCGCAATGTCGGTGCGGTCGCCGCTCGGACGAGCCGGCCGCAATCCCCGGCGGCCGTGTGAACGAGCCATATCACCCGTTATCACCCGTTCGGACGAGCCGGTTGGTACGTCCGGTGCGCCCCGACGATCGCGTGATCATCGTTGACGGTATCCGCCGCGGCGCGGAAACGTCTTGCAGTTGGACACGGCGCGAGGAGCATCACTCCGGAGAGGGACAGGTGGTGCGCGCGGGTCCGTACCGAATTGTGGCGTACGCCCTCGTACTCCGGCGCACGCAGGGCTCCCGACGCGACGACTGACGGACCATCAGGTTGCCACCCCCGGGCCACGGTACGCTCTACCGGCTTGCGTCGGCGAGGTGGGGCGCAGCCGCCGCGGGCGAACGACGCACCACCCGAGTGGGGGTCGTGGTCTCGATGTTGGTGGAACTCGCGGTCGGTGACGCGTACGGGGCCGGGTTCGAGTACGCGGATCGGTCGTTTGTGGCGCGAGGCAACACACTCGCCGGTTATGTGCAGCATCCTCGTCATCGTGACGTGCTGCCCGGCCGATACACCGACGACACGCAGATGAGTATCGCGGTCGCGGAATGGATACTCGGCGACGATCACGGAATCCCGGCGCTCGCGGACCTGTTCGTGCGGGCGTACAAGCGCGACGCGCGCGCCGGATACGCGCGGGGCTTTCGAGGCGTTCTGGAGGAAGTCGCGGACGGGGCGCAGCTCCTGGCGGTGCTGCGGCCGGAGAGCGACAAGAGCGGCGCGGCGATGCGCGCGGGTGTGCTGGGCCTGCTGCCCGACCTTGCCGAGGTACGCCGCACGGCGGCGCTGCAGGCCCGGATCACCCACCGCACGCTCGGCGGGATGACCTCGGCGACCGCCGCGGCGCTCGCGGTGCACTACTGCCGGTACGGCCTGGGCCCGGTCGCGGACCTGCCGACCTGGCTGGCCGCGACGTTGCCGGCCTCCACCGGCCCGGCGGTGTGGGCCACGCCGTGGCGCGGCAAGGTCGGTTCGCCCGGCATGGACAGCACCCGCGCGGCGATCACCGCGCTGGCCGCGAACACCGGCACGGCCGCGCTGCTGAAGGCGTGCGTGGCGTACACCGGCGACGTGGACACGGTGGCCACGATCGCGCTCGCGGCGGCGAGTTGCTCCGCGGAGTACGCCCAGGACCTGCCGCCGGCGCTGTTGGCGGGCCTGGAGAACGGCCCGTACGGGCGGGACCATCTCGCGGGCCTGGACGCCCGGTTGACGGCCCGGTTCGGCTGAGTGTCGCCGCCGGCACCGCCCCGACCGTTTCCGGGGGGTGTGGGCCGGTGAAAGGTCGGCGAAAGACCGCCCCCGAGTCGTCCCGAGGCGCGCGCGGGCGACGCGACGGGATGGGCGGAAAGACGGTCGGCCCGAACCGCCGTCGGGCGACGCGCCGGACGGGCCTGCCGGCGGCTCGGTGACACCCCGGTCGGGCGACGAGCCGGACGCGCGAAACACGAGAGGCCCCCCGGCGGACCGGGGGGCCTCTCGCTTGCCTGGAGCCCCAATACGGAATCGAACCGTAGACCTTCTCCTTACCATGGAGACGCTCTACCGACTGAGCTATTGGGGCCTGCGCGGCGAAAACTTACCGGATCCGCGTTCGGTTCGCCAACTTGATCCACGAGCGGGTCCCGGGCCGGTTCGCCGGAGCGTGTTCACCACTCGCCGGGGCTCATCGTGAACTGCGCGTAGGGGACCGTCCAGACCACGTCGCGCGCGTCGGCCGTGTCCGCTTCGCCGCCCTCGGCGTAGGCGGTTCCGTGGTCGCTGGTGACGATCGCGAAGCAGGGCCTGCGGCAGCTCATGGCGCGAAACAACCGCCCGATGTGTCGGTCGACGTACTCCAGCGCGGCGGCGTGGGTGTCGCGGTTGTCGCCGTCGGCGGCGGTGGCACCGGGGGTGTGGAACCAGTTCGGGTGGTGGATGGCCGCGACGTCGACGAGCAGGAACAGCCGGCGGTCCGGGTCCAGGCCGCCGACCACCAGTTCGGCGCGGGCGACCTGGGCCTCGAACGAGATCGGTGAGGTGACGCCGAGTTCGGGGTCCCAGTGGCTCTCGGCGAACATGCCCGGCAGCACGGAGTCGAGCGCGCCCTGCTTGTCGAAGCAGCCGACGCCGCCGATGCACGCGGTGTGATAGCCCGCCTTGGTCAGCGCGCTGGGCAGGTCCGGGGTGTCGAACTGCCACGTGTGCGCGTTCGTGGACTCGGTGTCGCCGAGCCGGGCGGCGAACAGGCGCGGGTGCGGGCCGGGACCCGCGGGGGTGGGCAGGTAGCCCGCGAGGAACGCGGTATGCGCGGCGAAGGCCAGGCTGGCCGGGGTGAATCGGCGCTGCCAGCCGCCCTCGGGCAGGACCCGGGAGAGGTTGGGCAGCCGGCCGGCCGCGGCGAGTTCGACGGCCACGTCGTACCGCAGCGCGTCGAGCGTGACGAGCAGTAGGTCCTGCTCGCCGACGACGGCGTTCATGTCGGGACCGGTCATATCGGACATGCCACCTTCTCCGCTTCTGCTCGGGTGTTCCGGGCCGCCGCCGGTGGCCCGCACGCGGGCGGCGAATGGATCGCCCATGCCTACCAGAGGGAGGCGACTCTTCGAGGGATAACCCCCTCGCCGGTGTCCGGGTCGCCGTGTATGTTGTTCTCAATCTAAGAACATCTCATTCGGAGAACAACCGTCGCGTCGGTATCGGGAACGTGAACCGCCGGGGCCGCGTCGGACGTGCAGCGCAGTGGGCACATCGGAGGGAAGTGCGACATGGCCGACACCGCCATCACCGAACGCGACTGGCTCGCGTCCTACGACCCCAGAGCCTGGGAACCGATCGCGGTGACCGTCGACATCGTGGCGCTGACGATTCGTCAAATCACCGGCGCGGCCGGGGGCGACCCCGACGGCGCGGCCGAAGGCCCGGCCAAGGCGCTGCACGTGCTGCTCGTGCGGCGCGGCGAGATGCCCTTCGCGGGCCGGCTCGCGCTGCCCGGCGGCTTCGTGCGGCCCGTGGTCGACCCGGACGGCACGCGGCGCGAGGAGGACCTCGGCGAGGCCGCCGAGCGCGAACTGGCCGAGGAGACCGGGCTCGCCGCCGGCGCCCGGCTCGACCGGGTGCACCTGGAACAACTCGGCACCTACGGTGCGCCCGGGCGCGATCCGAGGATGCGGATCGTCTCGGTCGCGCACCTCGCGTTCGCGCCGGACCTGCCCGACCCGACCGCCGGCGGCGACGCCGCGCACGCCCTGTGGGTGCCGGTGGCCGACGTCGATCCCGGCGCGCTGGCCTTCGACCACGCGCGCATCCTGGCCGACGGCCTCGAGCGCGCCCGCGCCAAACTCGAATACTCGCCACTGGCCACCGCGTTCGCGGGTGAGGAGTTCACCGTCACCGAACTGCGCGAGGTCTACCAGGCGGTGTGGGGACAGCCCATGCACGCCGGCAACTTCCATCGCAAGGTGCTGTCGGTGCCCGGCTTCGTCCGCGACACCGGCGCCACCACCGCGCGCGGCGGGGCTCGCGGCGGTCGCCGCGCCCGGCTGTACCGCGCGGGCCCCGCACGTCTGCTGCACCCGGCGCTGCTGCGCCCGTCCCCGGAGGAGGACTCCCGATGACCAGGACGCCCGGCACCACCTCGACCACGCCCACCACCTTCGAAGCCGCGCTCGACCTGCTGGTCGGAGCGCCGGATCCGCAAGGTGTCTTCGGGCCCTACGACGGCACGCCGGAGGCCTGTCTGCGTGCGGGCAACCGCACCTACCGACAGTTGGCCCGCCTGCTCCACCCGGACACCGCCCCGGCCGCCCGCCGGGCCGAGGCCGCCGCGGCCTTCACCGAGCTGGGCGAGTTGTGGAACCGCTATCAGCAGGACATCACCGGCGTGACCGGCCGCCAAGTGGTGATCACCACCAAGCGCCGGGTCTACTCGGTCGGCGAGGAGCGCGCGAGCGGCGACATCGCCACGCTGTACAAGGTCGGCTACCGGGCCGAGGACGACGGCGAGGCGCGCGCGCTGCTCAAGCTGCCGCGCTCGGTCGCCGACAACGACCTGATGGAGCGCGAGGCCACCGCACTGGAGCGGATCGCCCGCGAGGGCGACCCCGAGTACGCGAACTACGTGCCCCGGCTGATCGAGACCTTCCGGCACCGGGACGCCAAGTCGGGTGTCGAACGGCGTGCCAACGTGATCGAACGGGTGCGCGGCTTCCGCTCGTTGACCGAGGTGCGCGAGGCGTACCCGGACGGGCTGGACGCGCGCGACGTGGCCTGGATGTGGCGCCGCCTGCTGGTGGCGATCGGGTACGCGCACCGCGCCGGCGTCGTGCACGGCGCGATCACCCCCGACCACGTGCTGATCCACCCACGCGAGCACGGCCTGGTCCTGGTCGACTGGTGCTACTCGGTGCTGCTCGACGGCCCGGGCGACGCCGCCCGACCGGAGGCGATCCTGCGCGCCAAGGCGGTCGAGCACGTGCCCGCGATGATCGACCGGCACGCGGACCTGTACCCGCCGGAGATCCCCGGAAAGCAGCCGCCGGAGACCGCCGCCGACGTGTACATGGCGACCAAGTGCGTCACCGGCCTGCTCGCCCCGGACGCGCCCAAGCCGCTGCTGCGCTTCGCCCGGGGCTGCTCGTTGCCGGCTCCCGCGCGCCGCCCGCACGACGCGTGGAAGCTGCTCGGCGAGCTGGACGAACTGCTCGGCAAGCTCTACGGCCCGCGTCGCTTCCGGCCGTTCGCGATGCCCACGCGGCGCGAGCCGCGAGCCGCGGGCGGCGCCGACCGGACCGAGCGCGCCGGCGGCGAACCGGCCGACGGCAAGCCGGCCGCGAGCAAGCCGGCCGCGGGCACATCGACCGGGGGCGGGTCGGTCGCCGGCGGGTCCGTCGATTCCGTATAGAGCCGGCGCGGCCCGACGGCCGTCCCGGCGCAGTGATCCATTCGTCCCGATCGGGGAGTGAGCACCATGGGCAGTGGCAACTGGTCCACCAACGTCTACGACGCGGCACAGAGCTACAACGCGGCCGCCGGCCGCAGCGCGTTCCACTACAACCACGTCACCAAGCACAGCACGCCGCGCAGCGCCTGGAAGGCGCACGCGGACCTGGACCCGACCCTGGCGAGCACGCGGGAGAGCCGGGACAGCGACGAGCACCCCACGTCGCTGGCCATCTCGGTGCTCTTCGACGTGACCGGCTCGATGCTTCGGGTTCCGCAGACCCTGCAGACCAAGCTGCCCGAACTGTTCGGCCTGTTGCTGCGCAAGGGCTACGTGCAGGACCCGCAGATCATGTTCGGCGCGATAGGGGACGCGACGTGTGACCGAGTCCCGTTGCAGATCGGCCAGTTCGAGTCGGACAACCGGATGGACGACCAGCTCGGCAACATCCTCCTGGAGGGTGGCGGCGGTGGACAAAAGCGCGAATCCTACGAGCTGGCGCTGTACTTCATGGCCCGGCACACCTCGATCGACTGTCACGAAAAGCGCGGCAAGCGCGGCTACCTGTTCGTGATCGGCGACGAGATGCCCTACCGCAAGGTGCGCCGTTCCGAGGTCAAGGAGTTCATCGGCGACGACCTCGCCGAGGACATCCCGATCGAGCGCATCCTGGCCGAACTCCAGCGGATGTACGAGGTCTACTACATCCTCCCGGCCGGATCGTCCTACGTGGGCGACGCCGAGGTGCTGGGCGAGTGGAAGGGCCTGCTGCGGCAGAACGTGATCGAACTCGACGATCCGGACGGCGTGTGCGAGACGATCGCGCTGACCATCGGACTCGCCGAGGACGCGATCGACCTGGACGAGGGCCTGGACCACCTGCGCGAGGTGGGCGCCACGGCCCAGGTCGCGAACGTCTCCAAGGCGCTGGCGTCCTACGCCCGCGCCGGCGGCGGCGTGGCCGTCTCCGGCTCGCTGCCGGGCCTGGACGGCGACGGCACGGGCACCCCGCGTCTGTGACCCCACGTCATGTCGCGGTCGTCGACCTGGGGTTCGGCGACGCGGGCAAGGGCACCACGGTGGACCGGCTGTGCGCGCGAGCGCGCGAGGAGGGACGGCCGGTCCACGCCGTGGTGCGCTTCAACGGCGGCGCGCAGGCCGCGCACAACGTGGTCACCGACGACGGGCGGCACCACACGTTCGCCCAGTTCGGCTCGGGCACCTTCACCCCGGGCACGCGCACCCACCTGTCCCGGTTCATGCTGGTGGACCCGCTCGCGCTGGCGGCCGAGGCCGAGCACCTGCGCGGGCTCGGCGTGCCCGACCCGTTCGCGCTGCTCACCGCGGACCGGGAGGCGCTGCTGACCACGCCGTACCACGCGGCGGCCAACCGGGCCCGGGAGCTGGCCCGCGGGGCCGATCGGCACGGGTCGTGCGGGATGGGCGTGGGGGAGACCGCGGCGTTCGCGCTGGCCCACCCCGAGGCGGCGCCGCGGGTGGGGGACTGCGGCTCGCCGCGGCTGTTGCACCGCCGGCTGAGCGCCGTACGGGACGCGCTGAGCGCCGAATTCGGGACACCGCTGGGGCCGGACGTGGCGGCCTGCGCGGAGGCGTTCCTGGGCTTCGGGCGGGCGGTGCGGGTGGTGGATCGCGCGTACGCGCGCGAGCTGCTGCGCGGCGGTCCGGTGGTCTTCGAGGGCGCGCAGGGCGTCCTGCTCGACGAGTGGCACGGGTTCCACCCGTACACGACGTGGTCGACCACGACGTTCGCGAACGCCGAGACGCTGGCCACCGAGGCGGGCGAGCCGCTGTATCGGCTCGGCGTGCTGCGCACCTACACCACCCGGCACGGCGCGGGGCCGCTGCCCACCGAGGACGCGGCGCTGACCGCCGCGTTGCCGGACGCGCACAACGGGACCGGGCGCTGGCAGGGCGCGTTCCGGGTCGGCCACTTCGACGCGGTCGCGCATCGGTACGCGGTCGCGGTGTGCGGGGGCGTGCACGGGCTGGCGCTCACCCACGCGGACGTCCCCGGGCGGGCGCCGGTGGGCGTGGTCCGGTCGTACCGGGGTGTCGAGCCCCGAGTGGGTCCGGACGGCGACCTCGCGCATGCCGAGAGTTTGACCGGGCACATGTTCGCCGCGCGGCCGGTCGTGGAGCCGGGGCCGGCGCCCGCGGCGTGGCCGGAATTCGTCGCTGCCGAACTGGGTGCCCCGGTGACCTTGCTCTCGTTCGGACCGCGTACCGGTGACAAGCGTGAGGAGCCGGTACTAGGCTCCTATTACTCTCCGGTAACATAGCTGTCGGGGGGTCCGCGGGAGGTCGAGTTCGGGTCGGTGGTCAGCGGCTTTACCGGAACCGCGTACTCTCGAAGCAGAAGTTGACGGACCGTCAGAACTGAATGTGCCCTGTGTCACGCGTGTGCCCCCGCGCGGGCGTGGCATCGTGGCGCGAAGATCGATGGATCTTGGGGCCGGAACCGTGGGCCTGTCGCCGACCCGGTCGACGGGCATGACACCCTCGGACCGGCACCTGGGTGACCGGACGACCACAGGAGAACTGTTGTGAAAATCGTTGTCTGCGTGAAGTACGTACCCGACGCGACCGGGGACCGGGGCTTCAACGACGATGGCACCACCGATCGCGAGTCGGTCGACTCCCTGCTGTCGGAGCTGGACGAGTACGCGATCGAGCAGGCTCTCAAGATCGTGGAGTCCGGCGTCGAGGCCGAGATCACGTACCTGACGGTCGGTCCGGACGATGCCAAGGACGCGCTGCGCAAGGCGCTGGCGATGGGCGGCGACAAGGCCATCCACGTCAACGACGACGACATCGCGGGCACCGACGCGCTGGGCACCTCGCTGATCCTGGCGAAGGCGATCGAGCACGCCGGCTTCGACCTGGTCCTGTGCGGCATGGCCTCCACCGACGCCTCGATGGGCGTCGTGCCGGCCATGCTGGCCGAGCGCCTGGGCGTCCCGCAGGTCACCTACCTGGACGAGATCGCGGTCGAGGGCGGCACCGTCAAGGGCCGTCGCGAGGGCGACGTCGCCACCGAGCGCATCGAGGCCGCGCTGCCCGCCGTCGCGTCGGTCACCGACCGCACCGGCGAAGCCCGTTACCCGTCCTTCAAGGGCATTATGGCGGCCAAGAAGAAGCCGCTGGAGTCGCTCGACCTGGACGACCTGGGCATCGAGTCGGACCAGGTCGGCCTGTCCGCCGCGTGGTCGATCGTGGACACCGCGACCAAGCGCCCGCCGCGCGCCAAGGGCGAGGTCGTCGAGGACGAGGGCGAGGGCGGCGTGCAGCTCGCCGCGTTCCTCGCCGCCAAGAAGTTCATCTGAGTCGGTCAGCAGCACCGGACTGTTTCGACACGTTTGTGGCGGTCGCTCCCGGAGCGACCAAGCATCGCAACCCGGCCGGAGAAATCCGGGCTGTACCGGACAAGGAGAGAACCCCACATGGCCGAGATTCTCGTTCTCGTCGACCACGCCGACGGCGCGGTCCGCAAGCCGACCCTGGAACTGCTCACGCTGGCCCGCCGCCTTGGTGAGCCCGCCGCGGTCTTCCTGGGCAAGGGCGCCGAGGGCGCCACCGAGACACTGGGCAAGTACGGCGCGCAGAAGGTCTACGTCGTGGACGCTCCCGAGGTCGACGACTTCCTCGTCGCCCCGGCCGTCGACGCGCTCACCCGGATCGCCGAGAGCGGCGAGCCGGGCGCGATCCTGGTCGCCTCCTCCGCCGACGGCCGCGAGATCGCGGCGCGCGTCGCGGTGCGTCTGGAGTCGGGCCTGATCACCGACGCCGTCGACGTCGAGGCCGGCGCCGACGGCCCGGTCACCGAGCAGTCGGTGTTCGCCGCGACCTACCAGGTCAAGGCGCACGTCACCAAGGGCACCCCGATCATCACCGTCAAGCCCAACGCCGCCACCCCGGAGGAGGCCCCGGCCACCCCCGCCGTGGAGGCCGTGACGGTGGACTTCAGCGCCGCCGCCACCGGCACCAAGGTCGTCTCGCGCGCCCCGCGCGAGAAGTCCGACCGCCCGGAGCTGACCGAGGCCGACATCGTCGTCTCGGGTGGCCGCGGCGTCAACGGCGCGGAGAACTTCCACGTGATCGAGTCGGTCGCGGACGCGCTCGGCGCGGCCGTGGGTGCCTCGCGCGCGGCGGTGGACGCCGGTTGGTACCCGCACAGCCACCAGGTCGGCCAGACCGGCACCCAGGTCTCGCCGCAGCTCTACATCGCGGTGGGCATCTCCGGCGCGATCCAGCACCGCGCGGGCATGCAGACCTCGAAGACCATCGTGGCGATCAACAAGGACGAGGACGCGCCGATCTTCGACCTGGTCGACTACGGCGTGGTCGGCGACCTGTTCAAGGTGATGCCGCAACTCGAAGCGGAAATCAACAAGCGCAAGTAGCGCACGGGGGCGCCTTCCAGGCCCCTTCGCGCGCGTGACGACCCCGCACCGGGACGACCGGTGGCGGGGTCGATCCATTCCCGCCGGGCCGACACGGGCGCCGGCGAGTCCCCGCCCCCGGACGCTACTTGCCGGCCGCCGGGCCGTACCACTGGAGTGCCTGCCCGGTAACGGCCGCGATGCAGTCGAAGTCTCGATCGCGGTGCAGGAGTGTCAGGCCCTGGAGTTCCGCCGTGGCCGCGACGACCAGATCCACGGCTCCGGCGCTGCGATGATGCCCCCGATCGGTGAGTTCGCCCTGGACCTGCCAGGCGCGGTCGTACGCCCGGTCGTCCACCGGAACCCAGCCGAACAGCAGCCGCATGTCCTCGATGCCCCGGGCCCGGTCCGCCGCCGTACGGGCGCTGTAGAAGAATTCGAGTTCGGTGATGGGGCAGGTCGCGATGAGGCCGGCCCCGGCGGCTTGGTCCCAGCCGAATTGCTCGGCGTCACCCCGCATGAATCGCGCGAGCGCGCTGGTGTCGATCAGGAATTGCGCGGCGCTCACCGACGGTAGTTTCGCTTGTCCTCGAGGACATCGAGGTCGAAGGCATCGGCGTCGGCCGCCGCACGCAACCGAGTGAGCGCGAGTGCACGCCGCCGATTGTCCAGGACTTCGCGGAGGGCGGTGTTGACCGTCTCCCGCTTCGTGCCGGTTCCCAAGGCCTGGGCCACGGCGGCGACCAGATCGTCGTCGAGGTCGATCACGGTTCGAGCCATCGATGCACCTCCGTTGATATCATCTATTGCGTCAATGATATCCGATCCGGAATCCGGGTGCCGGCCAGTGCCGGTCGCGGGTCCGCACGCGGGACCTCGGCGGCCTCGTTGGGGTGGAGCGCAGCCGCCATTCGTTGAATATGTTCCGAAATCCAGGGTGGCTCGAGGCCGGCCATCGGCGCCCGCGAGGTCGGGTCAGGTTCGGGTGCCGCCGGTGGCTTCGAGGGGGAGTGGGGGGAGTGGCAGGTTGGTGGACGACGCGGTGGGGGTGGTCGGGGGCGGCTTGGGGGTGCCGGTGAAGGTTGCCAGGCCGATGCCGATGAGGACGATCGCGGCGCCGAGGGATTCGAGCCGGCCGGGGCGTTCGCCGAGGATGGCCCAGGCGGTGACGATGCCGACGATCGGGACGAGGAGGCCGTAGGGGGCCACGGCGGAGGCGGAGCGGCGGCCCAGGAGGGCGAACCACAGGCCGTAGCCGAGCCAGGAGGACAGTACGACGGTGAAGGCCAGGCCGCCGACGCCGCTCCAGGAGGCGGAGGTGAGCGCGTCCAGGTCCCGGCCGGGGCCCTCCACCGTCAGCGACAGAGCCAGCAGCGGAAGCGGTGCGGCGAGCGCGGACCACACCACCAGGCCGGTGCCGCCCGGGATGCCCGCCTTCCGGGTGAGCATGTTGCCGAAGCCCCAGGACGCCCCCGCGCCGATCACCAGTACGAAGGGCCACAACGACGCGCCCTGGCCCCGCCCGAACGCGATCACGCCCATCCCGAGGGCGGCCACCGCGAGCGAGATTAGCCGGGTCCGGCCCGGGATCTCGCGCAGCATGACCACCGCGAACAGCACGGTGAACATCGCCTGGCACTGGATCACCACCGAGGACAACCCGGCCGGCATCCCCGCGTGCATCGCGCTGAACAGGAACGCGAATTGGCCCACGTTGACCGTGAGCCCGACCCCGATGATCAGCCACCAACTCGTCTTCGGCCGCTTGATGAACAACACCGCCGGAAACGCGACGAGGGTGAACCGCAGCGCGGCCAGCAGAAAGGGCGGGAAGTCGTCGAGGCTCGCGTCGATCGCGACGAAGTTCACTCCCCAGATCACGCTGACGAGCGCGGCCCACAGGGAATCGGTACGGGTCATGATCAGAAGTGTGTGGCCCGGCCATCCATCAGGTCCATCTACATTTTCCGGACTTCAATCGGTAGTTTTCCTTTATGGAACTCAAGCGACTGAACATTCTGCGCGCGCTCGACGAACACGGCACCGTCGCCGCCGCCGCGCAGTCGCTGCACCTGACCCCGTCCGCCGTCTCGCAGCAGTTGGCCGTGCTCGCCCGCGAGGCGGACGCGGTGCTGCTGGAGAAGCACGGTCGCGGCGTACGCCTGACCGCCTCGGCGCACGTGCTGCTCGGCCACGCCGACGCGATCGCGACCCGCCTGGAGCAGGCCCGAGCCGACCTCGCGGCGCAGCGCGACGGGCGGATCGGCCGGGCCCGGATCTCCGCCTTCCCGTCCGGCATCTCCGGCCTGGTCGGGCCGGCGCTGGCCCGGCTCAAGGTGAGCCATCCGGGCTGGCGCTTCGAGGTGGTCCAGTACGAGACCGAGGAGGCGCTCCCGCTGCTGCCCGCCCGGGAACTGGACGTGGCGGTCGTGATGACGCACCCGGACATGCCCGCGCCCGACCATCCGCGGATCGAACTGCACCCGTTGTTGGACGAGCCGTTCGAGATCGCGCTGCCCAGCGGGCACCCGCTGGCCGAGCGGGCCGAGGTGTCCCTGGCGGCCGACCTCGCCGACGCCGACTGGATCATCACCGCGCCCGGGACCGCGTGCCACGGGTTGCTCCTGACGGCCTGTCATCAAGCCGGGTTCCAACCCCGCCTGGTGCACACCTCGACCGACTTCGGCGCTCAACTGGCGCTGGTGGCGGCCGGTCTGGGGGTGACGATCATCCCCCGGCTGGCCCAGCCGGCCCTGCCGTCCGGCGTACTGCTGCGGCCGATCGCCGCGCCCGCGCCGCGTCGGCATCTGATGGCGGCGGTCCGTCGGGGGTACGGCCCGTCGCCGCTGCTGAGCACGCTGCGGGCGGTCGGCGCGGAGCTCGCGGCCCGGGACCGAGCGGGAGCCGGCCGGCTCTGAGGGCCGGCCGCCCCCGGTCAACCCCGCGCGGCGGCCTCGGGCGTCTCGGCGGGATCCGGATCCGGCGTGCCGGAAGGCTCCTGCGGTTCGTGCTTGCCGAAGTACGCGACGGCCACCGCGCCGGAGACCGCGAGCACGAAGCCCAGCACGGCCATCCAGGCCAGTCCGTCCCGCGAGGTGTCGCCGAGCCACAGCACGCCCACCGCGCCCGGCACCACCGTCTCGCCGACCACGAGCGCCGCCGTCGCGCCGTTCACCGAGCCGATCTGCAACGCGATGGTGTGCAGGTACATCCCGCCGATGCCACCGATCAGTACCGCGTACAGCGCCGGGTCGGCGGCCAGCTTGCCCAGGTCGAACGGGTCGACGCCGTCCAGGATCCGTACGCCGATACCGAGTCCGCCGAAGCCGAGTCCGGAGAGCAGGCCCGCGACGATCGCGCCGTTGGCGCCGAGGAAGCGGACCAGCACCGTGCCGCCGACGATCACCACGAACGTGACGATCAGCACCCACCAGTGCGTGGCGCGCGGACTGTGCCCGTCGCCCTCGGGCCCGGCCGCGATGCCGAGCAGGACCAGCGCCCCGCAGACCACCCCGATCGAGGTCCAGTCGGCCCGGTACAGCTTGATTCCCAGCAGCTTGATCCCGAGTACGGCGGTGATCACCAGGTTCGCGCTGATGATGGTCTGGGACAGGAACAGCGGGAGCAGCCGAGCGGCCAACGCGCCCAGCGCGAAGCCGACGAAGTCGAGCAGGGTCCCGACGATGAACTCCCACGTGACCGCGGCCTTGGCGGTCGAGGACAGGCTCGGACCGCCGTACCCGGTCACCTGGGCGGTGCCGCCGCCCCGCTCGGCCCGCTTGGCCTCCTCCTCGCGCGCGGATCGCCGCGACCCGACCGCTTGCAGCACCGACCCGACGCCGTAACACGCGGAGGCCGCGACAGCGGTGACCAGTCCGACGATCACAGAAGACTCCCATGCACCAAGATTTCGGATGTACCGCGAGGACGGCTACGGACACCCTGCCGGCCACGCGAGGGTGCGACGCACGACCCCCGCGGCGGCCCGTCCGCGCGCGGCTCGATGCCGACCCTCGCGCGGCGCCCTCCCCGCCTCGTCTCGCCACGCCAACGATCGTGTTCCGTACCCGGTTTCCGATTCGGACCGGCGGATCACATCCCATACCTGCGGCGTAGGCGGACCGTACGCATCTCGGTTGACGACGAGCGACGCGCCGCCTCGGAAGAGGCATTCGGGGGAATCTCCTGCGCGCCTTGTGACGATTTGTAGACTTATGTCCGATCTTTCATGAATGCACAGGAAACCGAACGCCCGGATCCGCGCGACGGGCCTCGCGCTGTCCGGAGTCGTCACCCTCGGCGGTGTGATCCTCGTCTGCGTGTTCGCTGTCATGGGCTTCGCCAAGCCGCTGCCCGGCGGCCTCGGCCCCTGTATTCCAGGGACCTGTCCGGACACCTCGAATGTCGAACCCAACTCCGGTCCGATCCTGGGTCGAGACAACGGCATCAACATGTTCGTCGGCGGTGACTGGTCCGTGCGCGGATCCGCCGCGGAGGCCGAGGGCAAGCTGGTCGCCCTCGGCAACTTCGACTTGAACAAGACATCCCCACCCGGGTCCAGCGTCTACAACGTGGGCGTCGTGGGCGTCGGCACCCGGGTGCCCCCCGACAACGGTACGGACTTCCTCACCGTCGGCGGCAACCTCACGGTCGCGACCGGCCAGAGCCTGCTCGCCGAGGAGGGAGCGGTCAGTGGCGTGGTGCGCTACGCGGGCAACTTCACCGGTGGCACCGTGACGCCTGCCCCGGTGAAGGACGGGTCCGCGGCGGCGCCGTACGCCGGGCTGCGGCCCCAGTTGACCGACTCCTCGAGCTGCTACGCGTTCCCGGACGGGAGGCTTCGCGCCGCCACGGGCACTGCCACGAACGTGGGCTTCGAGACGCTGTTCACCGGTGACGGTACGTCCGATCTCCAGGTGTTCAACGTCGACTTCGACATGGTCAATCCCAATCCCATGACCAACGGAGACCAGGGCATCTCGTTCGTCGGAATCCCCGCGACCGCCACGGTCCTGGTCAACCTGACCGGAACGACCCGGGTGATCAGCTCCTTCATCGGCAGCACGAGCATCCCCGCCGGGCTGCGCGAGCGGCTGCTGTGGAACTTCCCCGAGGCCACGTCGGTGACCATCAAGGGCTCTGCCCAGTTCCAGGGCAGCGTGCTGGTGGGCAACCCGGCGAGCACCACGACCGTGTCGGTGCCGGGGATGAACGGGCGGTTCTTCACGGCCGGTTCGTTGATCCACGAGTCGACGTCGGGTTCCGAGTTCCACCGGTACCCGTTCGACGGTGACCTGCCGGACTGCGGCGGACCCACGTCGGCGTCGCCGTCCGTGTCGCCGTCGACCAGCCCGTCGGCCTCGCCGTCGGCCTCGCCGTCGGCGTCTCCGTCGACGTCCCCGTCCGCTTCGCCTTCGGCGAGCCCGTCCGCCTCCCCGTCGGCGAGTCCTTCGGCCAGCCCGAGCGCGAGCCCCTCGGCTTCGCCTTCGGCCTCCCCGTCCGCGTCTCCTTCGGCCAGTCCGTCGGCTTCCCCGTCGGCGTCGCCGTCCGCGTCTCCTTCGGCCAGTCCGTCGGCTTCCCCGTCGGCGTCTCCGTCCGCGTCTCCTTCGGCCAGTCCGTCGGCTTCCCCGTCGGTGTCGCCGTCCGCCTCGCCGTCGGCCAGTCCGTCCGGCTCCTCCTCGGCCTCGCCCTCCGCCAGCAAGTCGGCCGTACCCTCCGGTGCGCACACCAAGCCGCACGGCGGCGCCGGTGGTGGCCACGCCGGCGGCCCGGGCAGCGGCCACGGCGGTAACGGTGGCGGTGGTGACGGCGGTGGGATCGGCGGATCCGGTGGATCGCACCTCGCGCACAGCGGGATGCCCGGCAGTGCCGCGGTACTGCTCGGTGGAAGTGCGATCGTCATCGGCATCGGTGTGGCCCTGATGTTCATCTACCGCTCGCGTGGTCGTAGCCGCGCGTAGCACCCATCCGACCCCCGAACGGCCCCCGATCTCCGAGGAGATCGGGGGCCGTTCCTACCTCCGGCGGCCGGTCCCGTCTCGGCGGCCGTCGTCGAGGGCCGCTACCCGAGCCAGGCGCCCGCCGCGATCAGGAGCGCGCGTACGCCGGTCTCGATGGTCGGCTCGATCACCGGCGCGAAGTACGGCGAGTGGTTGGCCACCACCGGTCGGCTCGGACCGTCCGGACCGAAGTCGGCCGGGTCGTCGCCGCCGAACATCCAGAACACCGACGGCACGCCGGCCTCGGTCGCGAACAGGCCGAAGTCCTCGCTCGCGGACGCCGGGCCCATGATCCGGACCCGCTCCTCGCCCAACGCCGCCGCGTGCGCGGCCCGGACCCGCTCGGTCTCGGTCACGTCGTTGACGGTGACCGGGAAGTTGTGGATCGTCTCGATCTCCGGGTCCCTCGGCGCGCCCGCCCCCTGCGCCTCGGCAACCGTCAACCGCTCGATCGCGGCCAACACCCGGGCCCGCACACCCTCGTCGAAGCTGCGTACGTTGACGCCCAGTTCGGCCTCGGCCGGGATGATGTTGTCCTTCGTGCCGGCCTGCAACCGGCCCACCGTGACCACGGCCTGCTCCATCGGACCCACCGTCCGGGAGACCACCGTCTGCAACCGCATCACCAACGACGCGGCCATCACCACCGGGTCCACCGCGTGTTCGGGCTGCGACCCGTGTCCGCCCCGGCCGTGCAGCCGGATGGTGAGCGAGTCGGCGGCGGCCAGCATCGTGCCCGGGCAGTGCGCGAGCATCCCGGCCGGCCCGGGGGCCACGTGCTGACCGAGCACCACGTCCGGACGGGGGAAACGCTCCAGGAGCCCGTCGTCGAGCATCGCCCGCGCGCCCCGACCGATCTCCTCGGCCGGTTGGAACAGCGCGACCACCGTCCCGTGCCACGTGTCGAGGTGGGTCGCGAGCACCTGGCACGCACCCAGCAGGCAGGTCACGTGGACGTCGTGCCCGCACGCGTGCATCACCGGTACGCCGTCCGCGGTGGTGACCGTCGACGCGTAGTCGAGCCCGGTTGCCTCGCGGACCGGCAGCGCGTCCATGTCCGCGCGCATCCACACCGTGGGTCCGTCCCCGTTGCGCAGCACCGCGACCACACCGGTGCCGCCGACGCCCCGGGTGACCGTCCAGGCCGTGTCGAGCCGTTCGGCGATCACGTTCGCGGTGCGGTGTTCGTGGAAGGAGAGTTCGGGGTGCGCGTGCAGGTCCCGGTAGAGCTCCGCGAGGCCGGGCGGAACCTCGTCCGGTCCGGTCGGCAGGTTCCCCATGGGGCAGCTCCTTTCGCGACCCGCGCGCCGTGCGCGCGTCGTTCGACCGCGTGGTCCGACAAAGGATGTACGCGGCAACGGTCTCAACATACTGTGACCTCCGTAGCGGTCGTCGGAAGCGGTCGACAAGCATCGGAGGGGTCACATGAGCGGGATCTGCGAGGGACGCGTCGTCGTCGTGACGGGTGCGGGCAACGGCATCGGGCGGGCGCACGCGCTGGCGTTCGCGGCCGAGGGTGCCAAGGTCGTGGTGAACGACCTCGGCGGCGCGCGCGACGGCACGGGCGCGTCGGCGGGTCCGGCGCAGGCCGTGGTGGCGGAGATCGTCGCGGCGGGCGGCGAGGCGGTGGCCAACACCGACGACATCTCCGACTTCGCCGGTGCCGAGGCGCTGATCGGGCAGGCGACCGAGACCTATGGCCGGCTCGACGTCCTGGTCAACAACGCGGGCATCCTGCGCGACCGGATGCTGACCAACATGTCCGAGGCGGAGTGGGACGCGGTGATCAGAGTCCACCTCAAGGGCACCTTCGCGCCCGCGCACCACGCGGCGGCGTACTGGCGGGGGCTGGCCAAGGCGGGCGAGCACGTCGACGCCCGGATCATCAACACCAGTTCACCGTCCGGCATCTTCGGCAACGTCGGCCAGACCAACTACGGCGCCGCCAAGGCCGGTATCGCGGGCTTCACCATCATCGCGGCGCAGGAACTGGGCCGCTACGGCGTCACGGTCAACGCGATCGCCCCCACCGCGCTCACCCGGCTGACCGAGGACCTGGCCGGTTTCGCCGACGAGGACGCCGCCGCGAAGCTCGCCGAACAACTCGCTCCCGAGCACATCGCCCCGCTGGTGGTCTGGCTCGGCAGCCCCGCCTCGGCCGGCGTCACCGGCCGGGTCTTCTCCGTCACCGGCAGCTCGATCAGCGTCGCCGAGGGCTGGTCCAACGGGCCCACGATCGACAAGGGCGCCCGCTGGACGCCCGCCGAACTCACCGAGGTGATCCCGGACCTGGTCGCCAAGGCCGCCGGCAACGCCGACATGAGCGGCACCCGCAAGTAGTCCACCCGAAAGTGCTTCGGTCCCTGGGGCGGCCGCCGTCGATTTCGCTTCGGGCGGCGGCCGTTGCCACGGCGAGGGCGCCGCACGAACGAAGCCGCCGGCCGCGCCCCGGGGGAGTGGGGTGCGGCCGGCGGGGGTTGGGCGGTGGGCTACTTCGTGATGCCGAAGCGCTCCAGGCCGAAGGCCTTGATCGCGTTGGTGCGGAAGAGCTTGTCGCACTCGGCCTGGGTCAGACCCGCCTTCGTGGCGATGTCGAAGGCGACCTTGTGGGTGTTCGGGAAGGTCGAGTCGGCGTGCGGGTAGTCGACCTCGAAGCAGATCTGGTCGATGCCGATCACGTCGCGGTTCCGCAGGCCGATCTCGTCGTCGAAGATGCAGCCGTAGATCCGGTCCTGGATGTACGAGCTGGGCTTCTGGGTCAGCGACGAGCCGAACGCGTTGTCGTCGCGCTCCTCCCAAAGCTTGTCCGCGCGCTCCATCACGTACGGCATCCAGCCGACCTGGCCCTCGGCGTAGGCGATCTTCATCTTCGGGAAGCGGTCGAAGACACCGGAGAAGATGTAGTCGACCATCGAGCCCATGGCGTTTTGGAAGGTCAGCACCGAGGAGACGATGAACGGCGCGTCCGGCGACGTGGACGGCATCTTCGAGGACGACCCGATGTGCATGCAGACGATGGTGTTCGTCTCCTCGCACGCCCGGAAGAACGGGTCCCAGAAGCGGTCCTTGTCGTGCACCGACGGCAGTCCCAGCGGAACCGGGTTCTCCGAGAAGGCGACCGCGAACGAGCCCTTCGCCGCGCACCGCCGCACCTCCGCGGCGGCCAGGTTCGCGTCCCACAGCGGGATGATCGTCATCGGCAGCAGGCGGCCCTTGCCGTCACCCGCGCACCACTCGTCGATCATCCAGTCGTTGTAGGCCTGCACGCACAGCAGCGCGAGTTCCTTGTCCTCGCGCTCGTAGAACGCCTGGCCGCAAAAGCGCGGCAGGATGTTCGGGAAGCACAGCGACGCGTCCACGTGGTTCGCGTCCATGTCCTTGAGCCGCTCGGACTGGATCCACGCGCCCGGCCGAATGTCGTCGAAGGTGACCGGCGTCACGTCCAGGGTGTCGAAGCCGACCGCGGCCGAGAGCTTGGGGAACGGGTAGACCAGGTCGTCGTACAGCCACCAGTCGCACCACTCGCCGTCCTCGACACCGCGCTCGTAGGAGAACACGCCGCCGATGAAGTTGAACTTCGCCTTGTCGCGCACCACGCGCGGGCCCCGGTCCTTGTACTTGGCGGGCAGCCGCGAGGTCCACAGGTCCGGGGGCTCGACCACGTGGTCGTCCACGGAGATGATGCGCGGGATCTCAAGCGTCATGACCTGCTCCTAGGTGCACGTGCGGTGGGCCTCGGTGGCGGCGGTGGCCCCGCTTGCTGCGCGTGGACCCTGCGCTCTCCAGGAAACCTGCTGACGGGTCGTCAGCCAAGCCCCTGTTCTTGCTAACGTTATGCCGACACGGCATAGGTGGGTATCCATGGAACTGCGCGACCTGAGATGTTTCCTGGCCGTCGCCGAGGAACGGCACTTCGGCCGGGCCGCGGCACGGCTGTACCTGTCCCAACCGATGGTCAGCAAGGCGGTGCGCCGTCTGGAGCAGCAACTGGGCACCCGACTGGTGGACCGATCCTCGCTGCCGGTGGCGCTCACGCCGCTGGGCGAGGTGTTCCGCAGTCGGCTCGACGAGTCGTTGCGGGTGCTCGACGACGCGTGCGCCGAGGTGCGTCGGCGGGCCAGTTGGGACGCCGATCAGGTGCGCGTGGGATATACCTCGGGCCTGGGCCCATCACTCGTGTCCGCCGCGATCTCCGCGCTGCACATCCGCCACCCGGCGCTGCGCGTGCAGTGGACCAGCGAGCCGACCGCCCGTCAGGTGGCCGACGTGCGCGAGGGTGTCCTGGACGCGGGGCTGGGCTGGCTGCCGGACCTGGGCCCGGGCTTCGAGTCCGCGCGGGTCGGTACGTTCGCCTTCGTCGCGCTGCTCCCGCAGGAACACGCGCTCGCCGGGCGGTCGTCGGTGAACCTGACCGAGTTGGTCGGCAGCGGCGAGCCGGTCGTGGTGTGGCCGCGGCAACCGCACCCCCGGCTGTTCACCCGCGTCACCGAGGCGCTGCGGCGGTCGGGGGCGACCGAGATCGTCGAGGCGTACGGCAGCGTGGACGACGTGATCGCGCGCGTGGTGGATCGCCAGGGGGTGGGCCTGTCGCCGCGCGGGTGGGCCCGGCAGCGTCCCGTGCGCGGGGTCGTCCAGGTCCCGCTGACGGGGGCGCCGGACGTCGCGGTGACCGCCTTCTGGCGGGCCGACGCGGACCACGAGGGGGTCGGCGTACTGGTCCAACTGCTGCGCGAGGTGGCGGCGGCCAGCGACCTGGCCGATCAGCTCTGAGCGTGCCGCACACCGCATCCGCCCGCGCGGCCCCCGGTGACGCGTGCCCGCGGCCCGAGTGCGCTTCCGCACGACCCCGCACACCGCGTCCCGGCGCGCGGCCCCGATGGCGCGCGATCGTGCCCGAAGCGTTGGCGAGGCCCTTCACCGTCCCCAGTAAAGGGCCTCCCCTGCTCAACGGCGCGGCCCCGTCGCCGGTTCCCGCCGCGCCGGACTCATTGCAACAGGCGCCCCAGCCGTCCCGGCAGGTTGGGCAGCCCGGGAATCCCCGGCGTGCCCTGCTGCCCGGCGGGCTGGTTGGCCGCCGCGGCCTGGGTCGGGATCAGATTCGGGTCGATGGAGATCTCCGAGGACTGCATCAGCACCGTTCCGCTACCGACGAAGTCGTACTGGTGCTCCTCGCCGGACGCGCCGCCCAGACCGGTCAACCGCCGCGCCATGCCCAGCGCGCCGCGCATGTACTTGGTGTCGAAGTGGTGGCACGGCGTCGGGCAGTCCGCCCAGCCGAGCAGTGCCTCGGGGTCCACCCGGATCGGCGGCTCGACGAAGTGCACCGCGCCGTTGGAGGCGGCCACGAACTTGCCGGTGCCGATCAGGGTGACGAACCCCGGCACGATCGACTGCTTCAGGTCCAGGCCGGGCTGGAACGCGAGCAGGTTGGCCGCCCGGATGGTCAGGTTGCCCAGTTCCAGGTCGTACGAGTTGACGTCGAAGCCGCGGTCGGCGAGCAACAACCGGCCCTTGCCCTGCGCGACGATCCAGTCCTGGATGTACAGCGGCGAGTTGAAGTTCGCGGTGACCAACCGGTCGAGCGCGCCGACGCCCAGCGCCTCGAACTTGATCCGCCCGTAATAGGCGATCATCTTGCCCTTCTGCACGAACCACTCGCCGTCGAGTGCCACGCAGAAGGCGTACGGATTGACGTTGTCGTCCTCCGGCAGCGTTCGTGCGTCGAACACCGCGGGGCCGGAACCGAGGGCGGTCACAACTTCTCCTCGCTCGCCTGGACGTAGACCGTGCCCGTGCCCGACAGTTCCAATTGGAACGCCTCGCCGGAACCGCGTCCGATCACGTCGCGCCAACCCACGTTGGCACCGATCCGGTTGTCGATTCGGCCGCGATGTGCCACATATGCCTGCGGGTCGACGTGGATCGAGCGGCCCGGCTGGACCGGCAACTCGATCACGCCGCCGTGCGCGAGCACCCCGCACCAGCCGTGGCCGGTCAGCGTCGTGGTGAACAGCCCCTGGCCGGTCACCTGGCCGCGGATCATGCCGCGCACGCCGCCCTGCGAACCCATGAACATCGTGCCCTGCTGCAACGAGTCCTCGAACACGAGCAGCCGGTCCGCCTCCACATGCAGGGTGTCCCCGGTGATCTGGATCAGGTGCACGTGCCGGCCCGCGTGGCCGAACATCACCGTGCCGTCGCCCTCGGCCTTCATCAGCGGTACCGACTCGCCCGCCAGCCGCCGCCCGATCATCCCGCCGACGCCTTGGGCTCCGGTGGTGGTCGGGGTGAAGGAGACCTCGCCCCGGTAGGCCAACATCGCGCCGCGCAGGCAGTACAGCGTCTGCCCCGGACGTACGGTGGCCTCGATCATCTTGGAGTTGACCTGGTCGAACGTCACGTCTGGCCCCCGATGGTCTGCCGCTCGGTGGGCTGTACGTAGACCAGCCCCTCGCCCTGGAAGCGCAGCTGCACGCTCTCGCCGGATCCCTCGCCGATGAAGGTGCGCCAGTTGACGTCCTTGACGAACTCCTTGCGGAGTTGCCCGGTGTGCGCGACATACGCCCCCGGGTCCACCGACAGCGGTTCGCTCTGCGACACCCGCAGTACGATGGCCGGCCCGTCGGAGGTGACCGCGACCGTGCCCTGACCGGACACGGTCGTGGTGAACAGACCCTGGCCGCTGGTCGCGCCGCTGAGACCGGTGAACTCGGTGCCGGTGCGCAGACTCTGGTCGACGGCGAGCAGGTTGCTCGACTCGACGTGCAGTGTCTCGCCGGTCAGCTGGACGAGATTGATCTCGGTGGCCCGGTCGGCGAACCAACAGGTGCCCTCACCGCTCACCTCCATGAGGGTCATGCCCTCACCGGTGAGACGACGGGTCACCATGCCGCGCAGGCCCTCGCCCCCACCCGACAGTCGTTTGAAGGTCATCCGTCCGTCATAGGCGATCATCGTCCCGTTCCGGGCCTTGACCGCCTCTCCGCTCATGCCCACCGCGAGAACTCGCGTGCCATGCATCACAAAGGTCGCCACGGTCCGGAAGCTAGCAGCGGGCCACCGGTTGCCGGAGGGTGGAAACCCCTCATCTTGCCGGGGTTTTACCAGCGGCGGGGCGATCGGCTGCGGGACCGCGGGTGCGGGAGGAAGCGGTGGTGTCGCCGGGACGACCGGGGCAGCGGTGGGGCGTCGTCGCCGGAACCGGCACGCGGTGCGACGGGCGCCTCGGTGGAGGACGCGGACGGCGCCCGCCCGCCGGGTCCGGCCTGCCCGGTGGAGCCGACCCGGGAAGAGCGGAGAACTCCCCACATGTCGGCCGTTCGGCGTCGGGGGTCGGGCATGTGACGGTCTGTCAGGTGCATCGGGTGGCGATTCGGGCGGTACGGCCACGCCGTTGCGTCGGCGCGGAGGGCCTCTTGTAGCTTGAGAGGGCAGCCGGCCGGATCCGGCGCATCGGCAGGCCGCGGACCGCGAGGAGTGCACCACCATGACGATGTTCGCCTCGCCCGAGGACGCCCGCAGTCGGCTCGGCGCCGTCGACTACCTGACCGACCCCGGCATCGCGACCGCCGTCTTCCTGGCCGACGCGCTCGGCAAGCCGCTGCTGATCGAGGGGCCGGCGGGGGTCGGCAAGACCGAGCTGGCCAAGGCGGTCGCCGCGGCCGGCTCCGCCGAGCTGATCCGGTTGCAGTGCTACGAGGGCCTGGACGAGTCCCGGGCGCTGTACGAGTGGGACTACCGCAAACAACTGCTGCGCATCCAGGCGGGCGTGGACGGGTGGGACGAGGCGCGCGCCGGGATCTTCGCCGAGGAGTTCCTGCTGGCCCGGCCGCTGCTGACGGCGATCCGTCGGGACGAGCCGACCGTGCTGCTGATCGACGAGACGGACAAGGCGGACGTCGAGGTCGAGGGGCTGTTGCTGGAAGTGCTCTCCGACTTCCAGGTCACCATTCCCGAGCTGGGCACGATCACCGCCTCACGGCGCCCGTTCGTGGTGCTCACCTCGAACGCGACGCGCGAGCTGAGCGAGGCGCTCAAGCGGCGCTGCCTGTACCTGTACATCGACTACCCGACGCCGGAGCGCGAGCGGGACATCGTGCTCACCCGGGTGCCCGGCATCCGCGCGCAACTCGCCGAACAGGTGGTCCGCACCGTCGCGTCGCTGCGCGCGTTGGAACTCAAGAAGGCGCCGTCCATCGCCGAAACCCTGGACTGGGCACGGACGTTGATCGCGCTGGAGGCCGACGTGCTGGACGAGGAGGCGATCGCGCGCACGCTCGGCGTCGTGCTCAAGCACTCCTCCGACCACACGCGGGCCGCGAAGGAACTCGGCCTGCCCGGCATCGGCGGCTGATCGCCGATGTCCCTCCTGGACCGTCACACCGGATTCGTCCGGGCACTGCGGCACGGCGGATTGCCGGTGTCACTGGCCGAAGGGCTGGACGCCGCCCGCGCGTTGACCGTGCTCGACCTCGGAGACCGGGAGACACTGCGGGCCGCCTACGCCGCGTCGCTGGTCAAGCGGCACACCCACCGGGACGTCTTCGACACGCTGTTCGAACTGTGGTTCCCGGTGGGCACGGCGGCGACGACCGAGGTCGATCCGATGGACGCGGCGCCCGAGGAACCGGCCGGCGCGGCGCGGGGCGGGGCAGATCCGGACGTCGCCGACGCCGAGGTCTTCCGCGACCGGCTGCGCGAACTCCTGCTCGGCGAGGACGACATCGCGCTGCGCCGGTTGGCGCGCGAGGCGGTCGGGCGGTTCGGCGCCTTCGACGGGTCCTCGGGGCCCTCGTGGTCCGCGAACATGGTCGGTCGCGCCCTGGACCCGCGAACGCTGATGGCGGGCCTGCTGCGCGCGGTGCTGGGTGGCGAACTCCCGGGCGGGGTGGCCGAACGCAACGCGCGACGGATGATCCAGACCCGGATGGACCGGCTGAACGGGCACGTCCTCGCCGACGTACGCCGTCGACTCGCCGAGGAACGCGGTGTCGACCGGGTCGCCGAGACCGCGGTCAAGCCGGCGGTGGAGAACCTCGACATCCTGCGCGCGAGCCGGACCGACCTGATCGCGCTGCGCCGGGAGATCCAACCGCTCGCGCAGCGCCTGGCCACCCGGCTGACGATCCGTCAACGGGCGGGCCGGCACGGCCGTCTCGACTTCCGCCGCACGGTGCGCGCGTCGTTGTCCACCGGCGGCGTGCCGCTGACCACCCACCACCGGCCGCGCCGGCCGCACAAGCCCGAACTGGTGGTGTTGTGCGACGCGAGTGAGTCGGTCGCCTCGTTCGCCCATTTCACCCTGATGCTCGCCTACGCGCTGCGTGAACAGTTCGCCCGGGTAAGGGCGTTCGCGTTCATCGACACGGTGGACGAGGTGACCCGGTTCTTCGAGCGACCGGGCGGGGACGTCACGGAGGCGATGCGCCGACTGACCGCCGAGGCGAATCTGGTGCGGCTGAGCGGACACAGCGACTACGGACACGCGTTCCGAGTCTTCGTGGAGCGCTACGGCGACGTGATCGGGCCGAAGACCTCGCTGCTGATCCTGGGCGACGCGCGGAACAACTATCAGGACCCGGCCCTGGCCGCCATCGAGGCCATGGTGGCGCCGGCCCGGCACGCGTGGTGGCTCAACCCGGAACCGGAGCGCGACTGGGACACCGGCGACTCGATCGCGAGCGTGTACGGTCGGCGGATTTCCATGATCGAGTGTCGCAATCTGACCCAACTGGGTTCGTTCATCGGCGAGTTGGCCTGATCGCGAGCAGTCGACCGCAGCCCGGGGATGGCCGCAAAAGGTCGGCCGGAGGGCTCGATCGAACGTGTTCGTACATTCGGGGGAGTGCCTTGACGTGCCGACTTGACTACCTCTCGGCAAGCCGCGAGGGTACGTGCCGTGATCACGGCACACGTCGATGCCCCTGCTCCGCGAGGCGGGCGGGAGAGATGCCTCGACGGTCGCCGCCGGCTTTTGAGGATGGGTGACAAATGCGAGCTCAGGCCGACGCTCCCGCATGGCGCAAGAGTTCGAAGAGCGGCGGAGGCAACTGTCTCGAGGTCGCGGTCCTCGACGGTGTACTCGTGCGCGACTCGAAGCAGTCGGCAATCGGTCCTCGGCTGCGATTCGCCGGAGCCCAGTGGCGGCTGTTCACGACGCTGACGGGTGCGGCCCGGGTATCCCGGTAGAACCCGCGGAGAGATGGTCGAGCGCTCGTCGAATCAACTCCTCCGCCTGATCGAGATGGGCGATCTGTTCGAGTCGCCAGAAATCCTCCAGGTAATTCAACGGCGCCTCGACCTCCGAATTCTCCCGAATGGTCAGATGCTTTTCCTCGGGACCCTCGACGGAGAGCACCAGACCGTCCTCGGGATCGCGGAACTCGAAGATCGTGTAGCCGAGATTCACGATCGAATTCAGTCCGGCGCTCAGCGGCGCGATCCGTACGAAGACCCGAGGGTATTCCCGGACCGTCAGCAGATGGCGCAACTGCTCGCACATCGCGGAAACCCCGCCGACCGGGCGATACAGCACACCTTCGTCGATCACGAAGTTCAACAGCGGCTCGTCCTCGCCGTTCTGCAGGATCCGCTGCCGGTCCAGGCGCAGCCGAACCTGCTCGTCGACGTGCCGGCCCGGGCTGAGGTGTTCCAGGATCGCCCGCGCGTACCCCTCGGTCTGCAACAGGCCGGGGATGCGCAGCGGTTCGAAGTTGCGGATCAGCGTGGCCGAGGACTCATAGCCCAGGAAGGTGAGCAGGGCCGGGGAGACGATCGTGCGATACGCACTCCACGGGGTGCGTCGCCGTGCGCCTCTGGCCAGGGCCAGGAGTTCGTCCACCCGGGTGCGGTCGGTGATGCCGTACTGCTGGATCAGCGCCCGCAGATCGGTGACGGTCACCCCCACGCCGCCGGATTCGATGCGGATCACTTTCGAAAGCGACCATTCCAGACGGGTCGCCACATCGCGTTGGGTCAATCCGGCCGCTTCGCGAAGTCGCCGCAGCTTGTCGCGTAAGCGCCGACGCAAAATCATCGGATCCTGGCTCGTCGGCATCCATGCCCTCCCCGTGGTGGTCGAAAAGATCACCCATCGGCTTTCCGGTCGGCCATCTCGCGTCTGGCGAGGTGGCAGAAAGCCAACGCACGACCGACATATCGAGCTGTACTGCATGGGGATACCCCACGGCAAGAGGCCCGGCACCCGAGGTCCCGCCACGCGTCGTGCCGGGCGGGAAATTCGGCCGGCCGCGCGAACTCGCGAGCCTGGGGCCGAGGTGGCGGGTGGGTGTGCGGATGCGAGTGGGGCGCGAAGCGGGTGGGCGCGAGCGGCCTTCGAGGCGGTCGTACATCCACCCGGTCGGTGCGAACGTGGCCGGTTTGTCGTCGCCCGATCGCCGGGTTCGATCTGTCAGGCTCGATCCCATGGACGCGAATCGGCTCGCCGTGGACTTCTGGGACAACGCCTACGCGGACGGGATGTACGCCGACGCCGGACCCGATCCGTTCGTGGACCGCATCCTAGCGGTGGCCGCGCCGGGCACCTCGGGCGTCGAGATCGGCTGCGGCAACGGACGCAACCTGATCCCGTTGACCGAGGCGGGCCTGGGCCTGGTCGGCGTCGACCCCTCCCGCCTGGCACTGGAGCAACTGGCCGCCCGCGCCCCGGAGTCGACCCTGGTGCACGGCACCCAGGAGGATCTGCCGCCGGGTCGACGCTACGACCTGGTGATCGGCATCCAGGTGCACCAGCACGGCACCCGCGACGCCGCCCGCGAACTGCTGCGCGGCTCGCTGGCCCGGGTCGCCCCCGGCGGCCTGCTCGCGCTGCGGACCGCCTCCGCCGAGACCGAGGCGGTCGAGGCACACGAGGTGCTGGACGTCACGAAGGACGGCGGCAGAACCTTCCGCTACCTGGAGGGCTTCAAGGCCGGCCTCGTCGTGCACTACTACGGCCGACTCGAACTGGAGTCCCTGCTCCGCGACTTCGAACCGGTACTGCCGCTGCGCGCGGAACACACCGAACGCCGCGACCCGCCGGCGGGCATCTGGACCCACTGGGAGACGATCGTGCGCAGGCCGGCGTGACCGGGCCCGATCGGTCCCGCGCGGGCGCGGTCGCTCTTGTGATGGTTGTCGACCTGGGCTAGAGATCATCCGGAGGCGAGAGTCGATCGATCGTGAAGGAGCCTGCCATGACGGTGACCACCGAGCGGCGCGGACGGGTGCTGGTCGTCTCGATCCGGCGGGAGGCCAAGCGCAACGCCATCGATCAGCGGGTGGCCGACGGGATCGACGCGGCGCTCAACCTCCTCGAAGACGATCCGGAGCTGTGGATCGGGGTATTGACCGGCACCCCGACGGTCTTCTCGGCCGGCACCGATCTGGCCGCCGGGCTGAGCCCCAAGGGTGAACGCGGCGGCGAGTACGGGGTGATCCGCAGGCGGCGGAGCAAGCCGTTGATCGCCGCAGTGGAGGGGTTCGCGCTGGGCGGCGGCTTCGAGATCGTGCTCGCGTGCGACCTGGTGGTGGCATCGAGCACGGCGCGGTTCGGACTGCCCGAGGTCAAGCGCGGACTGATGGCGATCTGCGGCGGCACGTTCCGGGCCCCCCGGGCGCTGCCGCTGAATCTGGCCAAGGAAATGCTCCTGGTCGGCGACCCGTTGCCCGCCGAACGGCTGTACCAGGCGGGCGTGGTCAACCGGGTGACCGAGCCGGGCGAGGCGCTGGCGGGCGCCCTCGAGTCGGCCGAGCGGATCTGCGCGAACGGCCCGGTCGCGGTGCGCGCGAGCCTGAAGGCGGTCGAGGACGTGGTCGCGGCCGACGACGAGCTGGGGTGGAGCAGCACCGCGGAGGGGTTCGCGAGCATCACCGCGTCCGAGGACATGAAGGAAGGCGTCGCCGCGTTCCTGGGCAAGCGGGCACCCGAGTGGACCGGCCGCTGAATCGCTACGCCTCCACGTCCGCGGCCGTACCACCCGTCATCCGCAACAATTCGGCGTACGTGGTCGGGTACATGTGGTTGTGGTCGCCGGCCCCGGCCCAGACCACCTCGTGCTTGTCCAGCCAGGTGTCGACCAGGGTGCGGATCCGGAACGGGTGGCCGACCGGGGCCACGCCGCCGACCTCCTGGCCGGTGGCCGAGAGCACGAACTCCGGGTCGGCCCGGCGCATTTTGCGGATGCCGAGCAGGCGGGAGACGACCCGGGTGTCCACCCGGTGCGCCCCACTGGTGACCACCAGCAGCGGTTGGCCGTCGGCGGAGAACACCAGGCTGTTCGCGATCGCGCCCACGTCGCAGCCCAGTACCTCGGCGGCGGCCGCCGCGGTCGGCACCGTCTCGGCGAATTCCCGAATCTCTCCCGTGCCGCCGAGCGCGCGCAGCGCCTCGGCGACCTTCTCGACCGGCGTATGCATGAGGTGAGACTAGTACCCGTGCGGTGCTACCTTGACCGGCCATGACAGCCAATCGTCGGGTGCTCTTGATCAGTGGGTCGTTGCGGGCGCAGTCCACCAATTCCGCGCTGGTGCGGACCGCGCGGGCGGTCGCGCCGGAGGGGGTCGAGACCATCGTCTTCGACCAGTTGCACGCGCTGCCGCACTTCAACCCGGACGAGGACCGCGAACCGTTGCCGCCCGCCGTGGTCGAGTTGCGGACCGCGATCGACGCCGCCGACGCGGTGCTGTTCTCCACCCCCGAATACGCCGGTGCGCTGCCCGGCTCGTTCAAGAACCTGCTGGATTGGACCGTCGGCGGCGTGGAGACCAGCGACAAGCCGGTCGCCTGGATCAACGCGTCCACCAACCCGAACGGCGCGGCCAAGGCACACGAGTCGCTGCGCGTCGTGCTCGGCTACACCGGAGCCGACGTCGTCGAATCGGCCTGCGTACGCGTCGGCGTGGCCCGCGACGCGGTGGGCCCGGACGGCCTGATCGCCGACCCCGAGGTACGCGCGGGCATCTCCGCGGCCTTGACCACACTCACCCACGCGGTTCCCCCACGCGCCTGACCGCCCCGGCCCGTGGAGCGGTCGATGGCCCGGGCGCTGCTTGCCCGGGTGAGGACCGGCTGATCCATCGCCGGAAGTGGCCTCCCGAACGGTGTTTCGCCGCTCTATGCTGACCCCGCCATCGAGACGGGGGTTACGCGTGCCTGTGATCGTGATCGCTCTGGGGATCGTCTTTCTGGTCGACATCCTGCGGGTGTGGTTGCCCTCGCTGATCACCGTGTACGGCGACGCCGGGGCCACTCCCGCCGAACAACTGGGCCTGTTCGCGATCGCGTGGTTCGCGGTCGCCTTCGCGGTGGTGCCGCTGTGCCGTCGGGTCGGCGGACGACCGGTCGCGGTCCTGGCCGGCGTGGCCATGGTGATGCTGCGGCTGTGGCTGCAGTTCACCGACGGCGGCGACGCGCAGCTCTACCTCGCGTGCCTGGCGCTGGTCGCCGCGCTGTGCTGGCTGATCGCGGTCGCGCACACCGGCTGGGACGCGAGCGTGGGCGTGCCGGCCGGCCTGGCGGCGGCGGTCGCGCTGCACGCCGGGCTCGGCACCCTCGACCCGATGTGGCTGGAGGTCTGGCGCGGCTGGGCCGTACTGGGCACGCTCGCCGTGGTGTTCGTCGCCGCGCAGGTGTGGATCCAGGCCCCGGCCGTACCCGCGCCCGGGCCGGTGTTGTGGGCCGTGTTCGGTCCCGCGCTGTTCCTCACCGGCGTGTTGTTCGGCAACGTCGGTGTCGCACATGCCGCCGCCGGTGAACCACGATGGGGCGTACCGGTGTTGGTGGCCGCATGGGCGCTCGCGGTGCCGGTGTCCCGGCTGCGCGGGGTGTGGGTGCTGCCAGTGGGTCTGGCGCTGCTGATCGCCGGCGTGGTCGGCGCGGGCTACCTGGAGACGAGCGCGCACGACGGCGTCGTCGGCCTGGCCCCCACCGGCGCGGCCGGTTGGCAGGCGCTGGGCGTGCTCGGCCTGGGTCTGGTCCTGGGCGACGCCGCCGCGCGGACGCGGCCCGCGGTGCGCTGGGCGCCGGCCTGGAGCATGGTCGGCTTCTTCGCGCTGACCTTCCTGCACTATGCCCGCTACGACATCGAGATCGGCGTACTGGCTCGCGGGCGGGTGCTGCTCCTGGGGGTGCTCGCGCTCGCGGTGCCCGCCGGCCTCGCGGCGGTACGGGACCGGCGCACACCCACCGCGCCCGAGCCCGAGCCGGAGGCCGCGCCCGTGCCCGCCCGGGCGCCGGTGCGTGGTCGGGGCCGGACCGTGGCGCACGGCGGCGGGCACGGCGGCGGGCACGGCGGCGCCCGGTCCGACGTCCCGCTCGGCGGCCGAACCCGCGCCGGCCGGCCCGCGCAGCGACCCGGCCACCGGCCCGGCGCAAAGCCCGCCACCGGTCGTGCGGGCAGCCGACCGGGAGCACCCGCCGTCGGCGGTCCCGCCGGACGCAAGGCGGATCGGGGTCGGGAACTCCCGCCGCCGCCGTCCCTGGCCGAGCGCGTGCACGCGCCACTCGCGCTGGCGACCGTCTTCCCCGTACTGATCGCCCTCGCCGCGTTCGGGCTGCGCCCGGGTGCCGGGTCGGCGCCGGAGCCGGACGTGGCGGCGGGGACGATGCGGGTGGTCACGTACAACATCCGCATGGGGTACGGCGTCGACGGGCGGTTCGACCCGGATCGCACGGCGGACACGATCCGGGCGTTGAAGCCGGATGTGCTGGTGCTCAACGAGGTGGACCGGGCCTGGTTCCTCAACGGCGGCCACGACGTGCTGACCCTGCTCGCGCGCCGGCTCGACCTGCCCTACCGGTTCGCGCCGGCGGCCGACCCGCAGTGGGGCGACGCGGTGCTGACCCGCAAGCCGATCCGGCACCTGGAGTCGATCAAGTTGCCCGCCGGTGGTGCGCCGACCGGTGCGCAGGCGTTGGGCGTGGTGATCGAGGCGGCGCCCGGGAAGCTCGTCGGCGTCGTGTCCACTCATCTCCAGGACGCCGACGACAAGGTCCCGCAGGAGCAGGCGGAGCGGGCCGCGGCGTTCGCCGTGCGGTTGGGGGCGTCGGCGCCGGTGGTGGTGCTCGGCGACATGAACGCGACGATCGACAGCCCCCAGATGCGGGCGTTCACCGGGCGCGGACTCGTGGACGGCCTGGGCCGGGTGCGGCCGTTGCGGACCTATCCGGCGGATGAGCCGAAGCAGGAGATCGACCAGGTCCTGGTGGACCCGCGGTTGCGGGTCGCGGCCGTCGACGCGCCGCCGTCGACGGCGTCCGATCACCTTCCGGTCGCGGTGACGCTCGTGTATTGACCCGGATCGGGCGCGGGCGGGAGGGCCCGCGTACGGTCGACCGCCGGGCGGCGGCAGGCGAGCGGACCGCCCGGGATCGACGGGTCACCCGGGCGGCGGCCTTGCGGGTGGGGAATGTGGGCACCGTCCTTCGGATGGCCACCATCGCGGTGGCTGCGGAGGAGGGGTGTGGGACGGTGACCGAGCGCGACGAGCCCGATCCGCATCGGTGGCAGGCGCTCGCGGTCTGTCTGATCGCGGGGTTCATCACCCTGCTGGACGTGTCGATCGTCAACGTCGCGCTGCCGTCCATCCGCGAGGGCCTCGGCGCGAGCGAGAGCGAGATCCAGTGGGTGCTGTCCGGCTACGCGCTGACCTTCGGACTCGCCCTGGTACCGGCCGGGCGGATCGGCGACGCGCGCGGTCGCCGGATGATGTTCATGACCGGCCTGGCGCTGTTCACCGGCGCCAGCGCGCTGTGCGGCGCGGCGCAGACCTCGCAGTGGCTGGTCCTGGCCCGACTGCTCCAGGGCATCGCCGGCGGCATTCTCACACCGCAGGTGTCCGCGCTGATCCAGCAGATGTTCTCCGGCCGCGAACGCGGCCGCGCGTTCGGCATGTTCGGCACGGTGATCGGCATCTCCACGGCCGTCGGCCCGCTGCTCGGCGGCCTGATCATCAAGGCGTTCGGCGCCGAAGAGGGCTGGCGATGGGTGTTCTACGTCAACCTCCCGATCGGCATCGTCGCGTTCGTGTTGGCCTGGCGCCTGCTGCCGGGGCCCGACCACGCGCATCGGGCCTGTCTGCGCGAACTCGACCCGATCGGCGTGCTCCTGCTCGGCTCCGGCGTGGTGTCGCTGCTGCTTCCGCTGGTCGAGGAACGCCAGTGGAAGGGGCCCGCGAAGTGGCTGCTGGTGCCGGTCGCGGCGGCGTTCTTCGGTCTCTTCGTGCTGTGGGAGATCCGCCAGGGCCGACACGGTCGCAAGCCGGTGGTCGACCTGGCGCTGTTCAAGGTGCGTTCGTACACGCTGGGCCTGCTGGTGATGTTGTTCTACTTCGCCGGATTCACCTCGATCTTCTTCGTCTTCACCCTCTACTTCCAGTCCGGACTGGGCTACAGCGCACTGCTCGCGGGCGTGGCGATCACCCCGTTCGCGCTCGCCTCGGCGGTGGGCGCCTCGATCGGCGGACGCCTGGTGAACCGCTTCGGACACGCGCTGGTGACCGGCGGCCTGGTGCTGGTCGCGGTCGGCCTGGGCGGCGCGATCCTGGCGGTGTACGAGGTGCCCGGGGAGGGGGCCGGCTGGGCGCTGGTGGCGCCGCTGGTGTGTGCGGGGCTGGGCAGCGGAATGGTGATCTCGCCCAACCAGACGCTGACCCTGGCCGAGGTGCCCCCAGCGCAGGGCGGGTCGGCGGGCGGGGTGTTGCAGACCGGCCAGCGGATCGGCTCGGCGATGGGGATCGCGGCGGTGGGGGCGGTCTTCTTCTCCCGACTGGCGGCCGTGCACGGGCAGGACTGGGCCGGGCCGCTGCGTCACGGGCTGGTGGTCTCGGTCGGGTTCGTGCTCGCCGCGTTCGTGGTCGCGTTCCTGGATCTGCGCAAGGAACGCGCGCCGGCGCCGGCCGAGGCGGGCCGGGGCGGCTCGCGGGTGACCCGGTAGCGTCCGGGCATGACCTTCGACATCCACGCGGCACTGCCCTCCGCGCTCGCGGATCGGGCCGGAGCCTGGGAGTTCATCCGCGCGTTCGCCGCCGACCGGTCCCGGGCGATCGGCGCCTCGGACGGCTACGACCCGACGGAACTGGACGCGAGCGCCGCGCGACTGGGCGTCCCGTTGCCGACCGCGCTCCGGGAGCTGTACGAACTGGTGGGGCGGCGCGCGGACCTGACGAGCAATCACGATGTGCTGCTGCCGCCGGACAAGCTCTACATCGAGGACGGCGTGCTGGTGTTCCGCGAGGAGAACCAGGGCGTCGCGTGGTGGGGCATACGGCCGGACGGCGACGATCCCGCGGTGATCGCGAGCTACAGCCTGGCCGAGCCCGACGTGGAACGGTGGTCGGCCTGGCTGCCCCGGTTCTCGCTCGCGGCGATCGAGACGGTGCTGTCCGAAGTGCTGCTGTTCGACGACGAACTCGTCGAGGCGATCGAGTTCGCCCCCGAGGAAGTGGAGCAACTCCCGGAGGGACTCACCGAGTTGGCTTTTCCCGGATATCCCGAGTGCGAGGACCCCGGGAACCGGGTGCGCTGGTTCGCCGGCCCCGACCTGCTGGCCCGCTACGACGGCGGGATGATCCTGGTCCGCGCCCGCACGGAGGAGGACCTGGAGCGGTTCTTCGACGCGGTCTGCGGCGAAGAGGAGGACGAGGACGGGGAAGAGGACGGTAGGGACGGCTGACCCGCCGTCACCACGCGCCGAGGCCCGGAGCACCCCCGACGGGGCACCCCGGGCCTGGGCGATCGCAACGACCCGATCGCGACGAGATCAGGACTGACTGTTGCGGAACGGCTCCTTGGGCTTGCCCAGGTTCGGCTTGCCCAGCACGTCCTTGGACGACAGCGCGTAGATGCCGTGATTGGTCAGCACCCACACCACGTTGCGGTCCCACTCGACGTAGACGCCGTGCGTCTGGTTGCCCATCGCCCACTCCGGGAAGGTGCCGTCCTCGGTGGGCCAGTCCTTGGTCTTGGTGCCGAACGCCTTCGGCACGAAGTACGCCTCGATCTCCGGCCGGGCCGGGTTCCCGACGTCGAAGACCTGGGCGCCCGCGTTGTAGAAGCCGTACACGAGCGTGCCGTCGTCGTGCCGGCCCGGGTTGGTGTAGTAGCCGGTGCGCTTGGGGCCGAAGCTGCCCCGACGCTGGCAGTAGTCGGTGATCCCGGCCGACCTCGGCGGCGTGGGTCGGGGTAGTTGGCCGACGATTCGGGGGTTGGCCACGTCCCGCGCGTCGATCTGGTAGATCGGCTTGTACGGCTCGTAGCAGTCCTCGGTCAGCGGGTACCCGGAGAGGTAGATCATCCCGGTCTTCTCGTACTGCGACACGTCGATGTTGTCGCCCTCGGTGCCCGCCACCGACGGCGGCAGGTCCACGTGGCCCACCTGACGCATCCGCGCCGGGTCCGAGATGTCGAGGATGGTCATGCCCAGACCGCCCTGCACCGCGAAGCCGTACCGGCCGCCCTGCTCGACCGGCTTGGGCACGAACAGCGACATCCGTGCGCCGAGCCAACTGGTTCGGTTGCCGCAGCGCGGGTTCTTCGCGTACGCGTCGTCCTCGCCGGTGACCTGGCCGGGCAGGTGCCAGGTGTCCAGGAGCTTCGGCCTGGTCGGGTCGGACATGTCGTAGGACTGGTAGCCCGCCGAGTGCAGGTTGGTCGGGTACTCGGTGTTGGCGAAGGTGTCGTTCGGCGCGACGGCGATGAACATGTACTTGCCGCCGTCCCAGTACGGCACGTCCAGTGAGCCGGAGCCCTGCTGGGCCCTGGTCGGGTCGCTGTTCAGCGGGTCCGGTTGGGTCGAGTCGGTGCTGACGGTCGAGATCAGCCGCCAATCGGCCTTCCGGGGCCCGTCCAGGCGATAGACCTTGAAGCCCTTGAGCCCGGGCTTGGTGCGCAACTTCTCGACACCGGCGGGGTTGCCGTACTTGTCGTGACCCGGCTCGTCGGTCAACTCGCTGATCTGCCGCTTGTCCTCGAAGGACTGCACCATCACGTAGGCGTTCAGCCGTTTGTTCCACTGGATCGTGGACGCGCCCCAATAATCGCCCGCCGCCCATGTGCCGTTGGCCTTGAGTTCGTCGCCGCCGACGTCCTCGCGGGTCATCCGCTCCACCACCGTGACGTGCTTGACGTCGGTGATGTCGTAGACGCGGCCTTCGGAGCGGTCGTACTGGAACATGTACCGGCGCCCGCCGAAGTCGACGATGTTCTGCCACGTGTGGAAGAAGTCCGGGGTGAAGTCGTAGCCCTCGTAGGCGGCTTCGACGTTCATGTTCTTCACGTACTGCCTGGCGTCGTACTCGGCGCGGCGGCCCGGGAACGGGTGCGGGTTCTCCTCGTCGAGCGGGGTCGCCGCGGGCGCCAGGAACGTGCCGTCGAGCTGCATGCCGTAGGCGTTCGGGTCGGCCGGTTGCGGACGCCGCTCCTGGCACACGAACGGGATGTTGGGATCCTGCTTGCCGGCCGCGGCGTTCGCGGTGTGCGGCGAGGGACCGGCGGCGTCGTCGCCGTCGGGGCCGCCTGGGTAGCCGGCGGTGGTGACCGCCACCAGGGCGGCCACCGCGAGGGCGCCGGATCTGCGATATCTGGCGGATCTACCGGATCTGTTGCCGGGGGCGGGCTTGCGGCGCATCTGACGAACCTTCCGACACGGGACAATGACGGGGAAGTGCGCTTGCGGTGGGACGGGGTGCCACGCGGGGACGGCGCCGAGGTCGCCGGCGGGTTCGGCCCGCTTTCCAGCAGGCGGCAGCCTCCGAACGCGCCGTGATGGCCGGCCGCACCGCTCCCCGTTACCTCTTCGCAGGCGAATGCCACATCCTGCGAAGCAACCCGACCCGGTGGCCCCGGAAGCTCCGGTGCCACCGCGCGTTGGTCGAGGACCGCGGTGCCGACGGACCGGCACGCTCCGCGGCGCGGAACGCGTCGGCGTCGTGGCCGAACAACAACGGCGCGTCGTTACCCGACCCGATCGCCCGTATCCGGGCGAACGGCTCGTCAAGAAGCTGTCGCCACGTGCATGATGGCTGCGTTGGCGCATGTCCATCCAATGCCGATCCGGCGCCACAACATCACCAAACAGGTATGCGTCCCCGTCGGGTTCGCACCATCGGACCGGTACGGGAGCCTGCGTGGACCTGCTCGACGGACGCCTCAAGTTCCGCCATCTGACCCTGATCACGGCGATCGCCGAGCACGGGGGAGTCAGCCGGGCCGCCGAGGCACTGCACCTGACCCAGCCCGCCGCGACCCGCACCCTGCGCGAGTTGGAGACGATGGTCGGCGTCCCGTTGTTCGAGCGGGGCCCGCACGGGATGAGCCCCACGCTGTACGGCGACGCGCTGGTGGCCCACGCGCGGGTGATCCTGGCCGAGGTGCGCCGGGCGGGCGACCACATCGCGAGCCTGCGCGAGGGGCAGACCGGTACGGTCACCGTCGGCACGCTGCTCGCGGGCACCAGCGTGCTGCTGCCGCGCGCGGTCTCCGCGCTCAAGCGGGACCGGCCCGGGATCACCGTGATCGTCCGCGAGGCCACCTACGACGTGCTGTACCCGCAACTGCTCGCGGGCGAGATCGACGTGGTGATCGGTCGGCTCGGCCGGGCCGCGGACGCCGGTCGGGTACGGCAGAGCGCGCTGTATCGCGAGCCGATCCGGCTGGTGGTGCGGCAGGGCCACCCGCTCCTGGACAGCGCGCGCGCTCTCGCCGACACGATCGCGCATCCGTGGATCCTGCCGCTCGAACAGACCGCGTTGCGCAGTGAGTTGGCCCAGTTGTTCGTGCGCAGCGGACTGCCGCTGCCGGCCGACCGGGTGGAGTGCACCTCGATCCTGACCATCCGGGCGCTGCTGCTGGCCACCGACATGATCGCCGCGCTGCCCGAGCTCGTGGTCACCGGCGACGAGCGGCTCGCGGTGTTGCCGGTGCCGCTGGAATCGGTGCGCCGCACGGTGGGCACGACGCTGATCGCGGACCGCACGCCGACGCCGGCGGTGGGTGCGTTCCTGGCCTGTATCGGCGAACAGGCCGTCGCGTTGCGGGCCGCGCTCGGCGACGAGGCGGCGCTCGACCCGGACTGAGCACGCCCGACCCCCGGCCGCGGGGCCACGAACCGCGGCGCTTCGGTACGGTTCGGTCGATTCCCGGATATTCCCCGTCGCAACGGGTAGCCGGCACCCCGATCCGGGTGCGACAGTTCCTGCAACGCGTCAAGGGTTTCCCGAGCCCCGTGCCGGCCACCTACCGGATCGCGCCGCGCGTGTCCATGGTGCTCGACCCCCTCGCGGGGTATGCAGCCTCCCCCCACGATCGGGGGGCTTGTCGGATCGTCCCTCGGGCGGTTGATCAATAGCGTCGAGATGGCGCCAAGCCACCGCGCTCACCCGACCACCCCTCACCCAGAACCGGGACGCCCCATGACCTTGACCGCACCAATCCTGGATAAGCCGGATATATCGCAAGAGCGTCGGGGCAGTGACTTCGCACCGCTGCTCGCCGAACTGAAGACGGCGGGGCTGCTGGAGCGGCGCACCGCCTGGTACGCCCGGATGATCGGCCTGAACCTGCTCCTGCTGCTCGGCTCCTGGGCCGCGGTGCTCTGGGTCGGCGACTCCTGGTGGCAGCTCGCCCTGGCGATCCCGGTCGCGCTGTTCACCACCCGGGCGTCCTTCGTCGGCCACGACGCCGGTCACCAGCAGATCGCCCGCAAGGCGCGCACCCACCGCGTGCTCTCGCTGCTGCACGGCAACCTGCTGATGGGGATGAGCTGCGGCTGGTGGAACGCCAAGCACAACAAGCACCACGCCAACCCGAACCACCTGGAGAAGGACCCGGACGTCTCGGTCGGCGTGCTGGTCTGGGACGCCGACCAGACCGCCGGCCGCACCGGCCTGATGGGCTGGCTGACCCGGCACCAGGCCCGGCTGTTCTTCCCGCTGCTGCTGCTCGAAGGGCTCAACCTCAAGGTCAACGGCCTGATGGCGCTCAAGGAGCGCACCCCGCGCGAGCGCCTGGTCGAGGGCTCGGTCTTGGCCGTGCACTACGCCCTGTACTTCTCCGTACTGCTGATCGCGATGTCGCCGGTGAAGGCGCTGGTCTTCGTGTTCGTCACGCACGCGCTGCTCGGTCTGCATCTGGGCATGGCGTTCGCGCCCAACCACAAGGGCATGCCGACGCCCGAGCCGGGCGTGAAGTGGGACCACCTGCGGCGCCAGGTGCTGACCTCGCGCAACGTCACGGGTGGACCGGTCACCGACTGGATGCTCGGCGGCCTGAACTACCAGATCGAGCACCACCTGGTGCCGAACATGCCGCGCGTCAACCTGCGCCGGGCGCAGCCGATCGTGCGCGCGCACTGCGACCGGCTCGGGGTGCCGTACCTGGAGACGAGCCTGGTGCGGTCCTATCGGCAGGCGCTGGGTCACATGCACGGCGTGGGCGCGTCGCTGCGCGCCGAGCACGCCGGGTAGGCCGGCCGCGGCGGGATGCCGCGGGCGAAGGCCCGCGGCAAGGTGCGCGGAAACGGTGCGCGGAAACGATTGATGTGTTGTACATCTATCCCTAGGGTGGGGCCGACCATCCCCTTCCCCACCCAGGAGCGCCGTCCCGTGGCCGGTCCCGCCCCCACTCCGCAGGACCCACGGCAACGCTTCCTGGTACCGGTCCTGGGCGCGTGCGGCATCGTCGCCGCGCTCATGCAGACCGTGGTGGTACCGCTGCTCCCGGATCTGCCCGCGCTGACCGGCAGCTCGGCGTCGACGGTCAGCTGGACGCTGACCGCGACCCTGCTCAGCGGCGCGGTGTGCACGCCGCTGCTGGGCCGGGCCGGCGACATGTTCGGCAAGAAGCGCATGCTCGTCGTGGCGATGAGCGTGCTCTCGATCGGCTCACTCATGTGCGCGCTCACCTCCGACATCGGCGTCCTGATCGTCGGCCGCACCCTTCAGGGCATGGCCACCGCGGTCGTGCCGCTGGGGATCAGCATCCTGCGCGACGAGCTGCCGCCGGCCAAGGTGGGCGGCGGCGTGGCGATGATGAGCTCGACGCTGGGCATCGGCGCGGCCATCGGGCTCCCGCCGGCCGGTCTGGTCGTCGATCACGCCGACTGGCACGCGCTGTTCTGGGGAGCCACCGCGCTGGCCCTGCTGGTCCTGGTGTCCATCGTGCTGGTCGTGCGCGAGTCGCCGGTGCGCAACCCCGGCCGATTCGACGTGATCGGCTCGCTCGGCCTGGCCGCGTTCCTGGTCTGCCTGCTGCTCGCGGTGTCCAAGGGCACCGCGTGGGGCTGGACGAGCACCCGCACGCTGGGCCTGCTCGGCGCGGCCGTGCTGATCCTGCTCGCGTGGGGCGCGCACCAGTGGCGGGTGAGCACCCCGCTGGTGGACCTGCGGGTGACCGCGCGGCCGGCCGTGCTGCTGCCCAACATCGCCGCGCTGTTCATCGGCTTCTCGTTCTACGCCAACAGCCTGTCCACCGCCCAACTCGTGCAGACGCCCAAGGACAGCGGCTACGGGCTGGGCGTGTCGGTCGCGGTCGGCGGCCTGTGCCTGCTGCCCGGCGGGGTGATGATGGTCGCGCTCTCGCCGATCTCCACCCGGCTCACCGCCACCCGAGGGCCCAGGTTCTGCCTCGGCGTCGGCGCCATCCTGCTCGGCCTGGGCTACGTGGTGCGGATCTTCACCAGCCACGAGTTGTGGACCATCATCCTCGGCGCGACCGTGGTCGCCTCCGGCACCGCGATGTGCTATTCAGCGCTGCCGATGCTGGTCATCCGGGCCATCCCCGCCGCGCAGACGGCCGCCGCCAACGGCATCAACGCGCTGATGCGCACCATCGGCCAGGCCGTGTGCAGTGCGGTGGTGGCGGCCGTGCTCACGTCGTACACGATCGACGTCGGCGGCCTCGTGCTGCCCGCCCTGCACGCTTACATGGTCGTCTTCGTGATCGCCGGCGTGGTGGCCTGCTGCGCGCTCGTCGCGTGCCTGTGCATCCCCGAGCCCACCGGCCAGACGGCCGCGGCCATTCCGCCGCAGCCGTCGAGCTCCGCTCAGGAGAGCAAGCCTTGGTCGGCCGCCCCTAGCCCAGACCCAACCGGTCGAACATGATCAGCCCGTCCTCGAACACGGTCAGGTCGAGCACCTTCGCGTCCTTCGCCTGGATCGCCGCGGTGAACGCCTGCTCGTAGGCGAACATCGGTACGTCCTTGGCCAGTTCCTGTTGCACCAGCGCGTACGCGGCGCGCCGGCCCGGCGCGTCGGTGCCCGCCCGGGCCCGATCCAGCGCCTGGTCCACCGCCGGGTTCTTCCACTGCATGTGGTTGTCCTGGCCCTTGGAGTGCAGGAAGTTGTACAACACCGGCTCCGGGTCGTCGAAGGACAACACGAACTCACCCGCGTCGAACTGCCGCTGGATCTGCACCTTCTGCAGGTATTGGGTGCCCTCCAGGAACTCGGTCTTCATGGAGATGTTCTTCATCTCGGCGAGTTGCGCCAGCCAGTACTCGGCGGTCACGTGCGAGCCGGGACTGTTGTACGTGCTGTAGGTGAAGGACAGCGGCTTGCCCTCGGCCGCGAGCGCGTCCAGGAGCCGCTGTGCCTCGGCCCGGTTGTTCGCCGGCATCGGCGCGTCCGGCGCGGCGAAGTCCGAACCCGGGCGCAGGAACGTGCTCAGCGGCTTCCCGGCGTTGTCGGTGACCACCTTCGCGCGCTGGGTCGGATCCATGATCAGCGCGAACGCGCGGCGTGCGCGGGGATCGTCGAACGGCGGCCGACTGGTGTTGAACAGCGTCATGAACCCGCCGCTCTTGGCCTCGGTCAGCACCGGCAGGCCCGCCTTGCGGGCGTCCCCCATCAGCTTGGCCTGGGCCGTGGTCAGCACCTGGGCCTGGTTGGCGCTCAACATGGCCAGCCGCTGCGTCTGGTCGACCACCGGCTTGAGGGTCAACTCCTTCAGCGGCGGCCGTCCGCCCACCTGCCAGTACTTGGGGTTGCGCTCCAGGACCATCTGCTGGTCGCGCACCCAGCTCTTGAGGCGGTACGGCCCGGCGCCCACCGGCTTGGCGCCGAAGCCCTTCGGGTCGGCCTTGATCGCGGTGGGCGAGCCGATGAACGCGAGGTTGTGCGCGATCACCTTGTCGAAGTGCGCGTTCGGCGCCGGCAGCGTGACCTTGAGGGTCCGGCTGTCGGCGACGGATATGCCGAGCCCGGCGACCACGCGCGCCTGCATCGACTTGTTCGCCGGATCGGCGTGCCGCTCCCAGTTGAACCGGACCGCCTCGGCGTCCAGCGCGGTGCCGTCGGAGAACTTCAGATCCGGCCGCAGACGCAGCGTCCAGACCCGGCCGTCCTCGGCCGCGGTCGCGCTCTCGGCGAGCTGGGGTTGGGCCCGCCCGGTCTTGGGATCGATCCACAGCAGTACGTCGAACACGGCCGCGGCCTGGGTCCCACCGGTGATCTGGGACAGGCTCGCCACGGTCGGGTCCAGGCTGCGCGCCTCCTGGGTGACCAGGACGGTCATCGCGGCACGCGACGAGCCGCCGGTGCCCGATGATTGCGAGCCGCAGGCGGCGGTGGTCAGGGTCAGCCCGGTCAACGCGGCGAACAGGGCCGCCTGCCGGGGGAGCACGGATCGCACGGTGGTCGCTCCTCGCACGGGCCCATCCCGGGTCGGGCGGACCCTGGGTCTCCATGGGTGCTGCGTCTCGACGAGCAATGGGGATCAACCTAGGGTCACTCCTGACTCACCGTCAACAACCGTTCCATGCAGAGTGATCGCCCCGGGGCGGTGGGTGATCGACGCGGAGCCTGCGGGCCGGTCGGGTGATTCATGCGATTTCCGTGGTAAATCGGGCATAGGACGCTGTGTTTGTCGGCCCTCGACGGACACGGCGTCCAAGCCCGAGACCCCCGAACGCAACGCACGCCAGGAGACCGCATGACGACCGCCGCACTGTCGCCGGAACTGCTCGCCGAGCTGCGCCGCCCGCGCGCGTACCCCGCGGTGTCCTTGACGCTGCCCACGCACCGGCACCGCCCGGAGAACCAGCAGGACCACATTCGGCTGCGGAACGTACTGGCCGAGGCGGAGAAGCGGCTCTCGGCGGATCCGGAGGTCGGTCGGGAGGCGCGGATCAAGACCGTGGACCGCCTCAAGGCCGCGGCGGCCGAACTGGATCCCGAGCACTTCCTGGACGGCCTGGTGCTGTACGCGTCGGCCGAGGAGCACTACGCGTTCACCGTGGAGGCGCCGGTGAGCGAGCGGGTGATCCTGGCGACCACCTACCTCACCCGCAATCTGGTGTCCGCGGCCGAGCGGCTCACCCCGTACTGGGCGCTGGTGCTCAGCGAGCACGAGGTAAGGCTGTGGCACGGCCGGGGCGACGGGGTGCACGAGATCCGCGACGGCGGCTTCCCGGTCACCTCGGGCGGCCCCGAGCGGGACGGACCGCCCACCCGCGAAGGCGGCGGCATGGGGGTGAGCGAGGACTTCCGGCGGCTGTTGAACGAGGCCGACGAGCAGTTGGCGCGCGCGCTGGCCGGGCGCCCGGGCAAGGTCGTCGTGGTCGGGCTGCGGCCGCAGGTCAAGGCGTTCCGTGAGGGCACCCGTAACGGCGCGCACCTGGCCGGGACCGAGTTGGAGGTCGGCGGCGTCGTGGAGGCCACTCCCGCGCAATTCGCCGAGATCCTCGCGCCGGCACGGGCCGCGCTGGCGGCCGAGGCGACCGCGGCGGCGCTGCGCGGGTTGGACGACGCCCGCAGCGCCAAGCGGTACGCCGGCGGCATCCAGGAGACGTGGGCGCCGGCCCGGGCCGGTCGCGGCGCCCTCCTCGTGGTCGAGGAGGGGCTGCGGGTGACCGGGCGCCTGGTCACCGTCGACAGCACCGGGGAGATCGCGCTCCAGGTGCTGACCGGACCGCACGCCGAGGACGCGGTACTGGCCGGCCGGGCCGAGGACGACATCGTGGACACCGTGGTCGAGGCGGTGTTGGAGGCGGACGGCGAAGTGGTCTTCGTACCCGACGACACCCTGAAGGAGGCCGGCGGCATCGCGCTGGCGCTGCGCTACTGAGCCGCGCCGGCGGGCGGACGACCGGCGGGCCCGGAACGTGACGAGTGCGGCGGCACCCCGAGGGGGCGCCGCCGCACTCGTGTGACACGTGTCATGGTGAGGGTGGGGCGGCGATCAGTGCAGATCGCGTTCCAGCGCCTCGAGATCGTCCTCGTACGCGGTGCTGGTCTCGAATCGGTAGATGATGCTGCGCGGATCCGCGTCGTCGAACGGCGCGTCCAGCCACTCGCCCGGTTCGGTCGGCTCGATCGCCGACACCCACAGGGTGGAATCGCCGGGTTCGAGGCCGAGTTCATCGGCGCGCTGGGCGATCTCGTCCGGGTCGTAGACGTCGAACAACACCGCGACCGCGCTCGACGCGCTGTCCGTGCCGGTGTCGCGCGGGGACGTCGGCGGTTCGGCGTCGCCGGCCTCGGCGTCGGCCCGGCGGGCGTGGTCGACGAGCGTGATCAGGTCCTTGATCGCATAGTCCCGGCGGATCAGAACGGTGACCGCCTCCGGGTTGGTCGGACCCTCGTACTCGGCTTCCTCGCTGCTGCCGGGCACCTCGAACGGGGTGACCTCGTCATAGGCGTCGTACAACAGCTCGTCGTACGCCTCGGCGGCGGCGGCGAGCGCGTCGTACGCGGCGAACACGGCCGGGTCGCTCTCGCCCTGGCGGGCTTCGACGGCGGCCAAATGGTCGTCGATCGCCGATTTGAGAACGTCCGCGGCGGCACGGACCTGCTCTGGCGTGGGCTCTGCGACACCGGTCATGGGCTGACGTTATCCGCAAGAGCCCCACGCGCGCACAATGGTTCACTGATGGCGGAGTCGGAGAGTCACCAAAAGGCCGGTCACCGCGCCTCGGCGCGGCCGCCGGGGAATGGAAACATGGCGGACTACGAGTTTCGGCAACTGGACATTCCGCGCGGCACGTCCCGCACCGACGCGTGCCGGATCCTGACCGAGCATGCGGAGTACGGGTATTGGGAGCTGGATCGGTTGCTCCTGCGCGGCGACGGGAGTCGCCGGGTGGTGCTGCGGCGCCGCATCATCCGGCAGGTGCGCACCATGTGACGGATCGTCACAAAAAAGAGGACTGCCCGCCCCTGTCCTCCCAGGGGCGAGCGGTCCTCGGGTCGTGCGTCGCGTCCGTCGTGCTCAGTCCTGCACGGGGCGCGAACGGCGGTAGAGCACGAAGCCGCCGAGCAGCAGCGCGGCGCCGATCGGGGCCACCACCAGTGCGTCCGAACCGGTCTGCGCGAGCGAGCCGCCGTTGTTCGTGGACCCGCCGGTGCCGCCGCCGCTGGTGCCGGTGGTGTCGCCACCGGTCGTACCGCCCGTGACCCCACCCGTCGTGCCACCGCTGGTGCCACTGGTGGTCGGCGGCTTCGTCGTCGGCGGCTTGGTGGTCGGCGGCTTGGTGGTCGGGGGCTTCGTGGTGGGCGGCTTCGTCGTCGGCGGCTTCGTGCACGGGGGGCACGAGGTCGGCGGCTTGGTGGTCGGGGGCTTCGTCGTCGGCGGGTGCGTGGCGGGCGGGTTGTGCGACCCGTTGACGCAGTTGTTGCCGAACGCCGGGTTCAGCGCGCCGACCACGTTCACCGTGTTCCCGCACACATTCACCGGGACGTGGATCGGGACCTGGATGTTGTTGCCCGACGCCACGCCGGGTGAGCCGGCCGCCGCACCCTGGGCTCCACTGCTGGCGCCGGCCACGCCGACCGCCGCGGACGCGAGTGCGCCCGTGGTGGCGACGACGACCAACAACCCCTTCTTGGCGAGCTGGTGCATGTAAGTACCCCTGTGTCTCTCTCGCGAGGGGCGGGGGATGTTGACCCCGCACGGACGTCAACGAGAGCCGACGCAGGAGGTCACCGGGGCTGGGTCGATTCGCTCGTACGGCTGAGTTTCGGGATCCTCCGGAACCGGATTCCGATCGTTTTTGATCGCTCCGATTCCCAGGCGGGCGCTTGGTCGACCGATGGCGACCGCGCTTCGGGATACGGGAACATCGGTGCGAAAGCACCGTCGCGGGCCCGCCGGCGGTCGCCGCGCGGCCTCGTGGGGAGCGCCGGGGTCGGCCCGGGTGATCCCGATGAGGACCTGCGCGGTCCCGGCGCGGACCGCCCCGTCCGGCCCGCTGCCCGCGGGCGGTCGTACCCGCACGGACCACACAGCGGGACGGCCCCGAGACCGCGTGGGTCTCGGGGCCGTCCGCACGCCAACGAGCGTGTGGGCCTGGATCAGGCGTTGATGCAGGTGTTGCCGAACGCGGGGTTGAGCACACCGATGATGTCGACGGTGTTGCCGCACAGGTTGATCGGGATGTGGATCGGAACCTGGAGGTTGTTGCCCGAGAGCACACCGGGGGAGCCGACGGCCGCACCCTCCGCCTCGGAGTTCGCCATGGCGCCACTGGCGCCGGCGAGCACAAGACCACCGCCGGCCGCGACGATGAACGCGACCTTGCCCATCTTCTTCATAATTCTTCCGTCCTCCTTGTCGACACCACGACGCGCTTGCGCGCCGCACAAGGGGAAACGACGGGATCGGGCAGAGGCTACGCGCGAGCCGAGGTATTCACTCGATCGGGCCCGAACCCGGTGAACGCCCGGGCTCCGGGACCAACCGGCGTGCGGCCGGGGTGCCGGGAGCCATCCCGGGCCCGACCGCACGCCGTTCGCTCACACGTTGTCGAGGAAGTGATCCAGCACCCGCACGCCGAACTTGAGCCCGTCCACCGGGACCCGCTCGTCGACACCGTGGAACATGCCCGCGAAGTCGAGGTCGGCCGGCAGCTTCAGCGGCGCGAACCCGAAGCAGCGGATACCCAGATCGGCGAAGGACTTGGCGTCGGTGCCGCCGGACAGGCAGTACGGCACCGCGCGCGCGGCCGGGTCGTGCGCGCGCAGCGCGGCCGACATCGCCTCGACGAGCGCGCCGTCGAATCCGGTCTCCAGGGCCTGGTCGGTGTGCACCGTCTCGCGGCGCACCCGCGGGCCCAGCACCGCGTCCAACTCGGCGTGGAACTCGTCCTCGAAGCCCGGCAGGAACCGGCCGTCCAGGTGCGCGGTGGCCTGCCCGGGGATCACGTTGACCTTGTATCCCGCGTTCAGCATGGTCGGCTGCGCGGTGTTGCGGATGGTCGCGCCGATGATGCTCGCGATCGGGCCCAGCCGCTCGATGGTGGACTCGATGTCGTCCGGGTCGAGTTCGATGCCCAGCGCGTCCGAGATCTCGTCCAGGAACGCGCGCACGGTCTTGGTGACCCGGATCGGGAACTTGTGGCGACCCACTCGGGCGACGGCCTCGGCCAGTTCGGTGATCGCGTTGTCCTTGGCGATCATCGAACCGTGGCCGGCGGTGCCGTCCACGATCAGCCGCATCCAGTCCATGCCCTTCTGGGCGGTCTCGACCAGGTACAGGCGCAGATCGTCGTTGACCGTGAAGGAGAAGCCGCCGACCTCGCCGATACCCTCGGTGACCCCCTCGAACAGGTCGGCGTGGTTGTTCACCAGGTGCCGTGCGCCGAACACGCCGCCGGCCTCCTCGTCGGCCACGAACGCGAGCACGATGTCGCGCGAGGGCAGCCGGCCGGTGCGGACCCGGTCGCGCAGCACCGCGAGCACCATCGCGTCCATGTCCTTCATGTCGACCGCGCCGCGGCCCCACACGCAGCCGTCCTCGACCTCGCCCGCGAACGGGTCGTAGGTCCAGTCCGCGGCGTTGGCGGGCACCACGTCGAGGTGACCGTGGATCAGCAGCCCCGGCCGGGAGCGGTCGGTGCCCTCGATCCGCACGATGGTGCTGGCCCGCCCGCGCTCGGATTCGTAGATCTTCGGTTCGAGGCCGACCTCGGCGAGCTTCTCGGCGACGTACTCCGCGGCGGCGCGTTCTCCCGGACCCGAGCCGTCACCGTAGTTGCTCGTGTCGATCCGAATCAGATCGCGGCACAGGTCGACGACCTCGTTCTCCGCGGTGGTGGTGGGCTGGGGACGGACAGCCTCCGTCATGACGGGCTCCTCGGGAAAGGCGGAACGGCACGTGTGTACGGGTGTACCACCATCCTGCACCCGTACGCGGGGTCGGCATGGACCCGGGCGGTGTTCTGACGACCAGTCAGTTGAATGGGACGGCCGAGCGGGTCGCGCACGGGGCGGCGACAGCGTGGCGACAGGGCGGCGAAGGAGCCGCGACGGGCCGTCGACGAGGCGGCGAAGCAGCCGCGGCAGGGGCGGCGGCGAGGACCTCCGCGGAACGTAGGGAGATGCCTCTGACCGGGTGGATCGAGCCGCTGCTACCTTCCGGATCAGGATGAACAAGCAGACCAAAACGGCGAGTCGGACCATCGGGAGGGACGTCACATGAACGGCACCGCGTGGGGCCTGACCGGTCCCGAATTCCTCAAGCTCTACGGCGGGATCCTGGCCGGCCTGTTCGTCCTGGCGATCGTGCTGCGGATTGTGATGGCGTGGGCGGTCCGCGGCCAGGCGAGCCGGGCACCGCTGGGCGCGTACGACGCCGCCTACCTCGCGGGCGGGCCGATGCGGGTCGCCGACACCGCGCTGGCGTCGCTGATCACCGAGGGATACGTACACGTACAGCGCGCCGGCAGGGTCACCGTCGCCACCGGATCACGGCCGGCGGAGCCGGTCGCGGCGGCCGTGATGGACTGCCTGCGCACCACCCGGGGCACCCGATTCGCGCTGCTGCGGGCCTGGTCGCGCAGCAGCATGATGGCGCAGATCGAGGGCAGCCTGGTCGAGCGCGGGCTCGCGCACTCCCCGTTGGCCCGTCGGATCGGCAAGATGCCGGCGCGGCTGATGCTCGTGCTCGCGCTGGTCGGCATCGCCCGCTTCGTCAACGGCCTGGCGCACAGCAGGCCGGTCGTATTCCTGGTCCCGCTGTTGGTGCTCACCTTCGTCCTCGCGGGCCTGACGAGTGCTCCCTTGCGAGCCACCGGGGCGGGCCGCAGGGCACTGCGCGAGTTGACCACGCAGCTGCGGGCGGACCGGCGCTCCGGTGCCCTGGTCGGCTCCGGCGCGTTGGTGGGCCTGTTCGCGGTCGCCTGCCTGGGCATGGCCGCGCACCCGGACCCGGAGGCCCGGACCGCGCTGGTGGCCTACGGCGGCAGCAGCGGCGGCGGCGGAGGTGGTGGTGGCGACGGCGGCGGCAGTGGCTGTGGTGGCGGCAGCAGTTGCGGTGGCGGCGGGGGTTGTGGCGGCGGCGGGGGCTGCGGAGGCTGACCTCCCGACGGGGAGCGGGAGCGGGGGTGTGGCGAGCGGATCGGCCTTCGGGCCGATCCGCTTTCGCGTTGTGCCGTCGCCGTGTTGTCCCGCCACACACGCAGGACAGGCACATACGCGGTTCCCACCGACGATCGGGAAGAGCCGCGCCCGAAAAGGAGTTCTACGTTTCGCCGTTCCTTCCCGGTGCGGGCAACCACCCACCGTGCTGCCCGAGTCGGGCGGAATCAGGCGCCGACGGTCACGTTGCACCATCCGGGTGCGCGGCCGTTTGTGGCTCGGGTGCGAGGGGAGCGGCGCCCATACACGGTGCGACCCCTGCTCGGTCCGATCCCGCGTCACCCGGTGGCGCCGCACCTCGGCGCGGCTCGGAACCGCCGGTTGCCCGGGCCGTGGCCGCGCGGCGCGCCCGTGGTGCGGCACAGGACTGGAGGGAGTCTGCGTTGAGTGTGATCGAGGTTGCCCCGACTCGGATCGACCCGGTGCGTTGGCCCGATGTGGCCGAGGTGCCGAGGCGG